>CAZQRR010000039.1:0-1122 GCA_964595675.1 uncultured Rubrivirga sp.
GCCTGAGGAACCATCGGCAGCCCGAGACCACGTGCGGATTGCGCCACGAAGGACAACGCCATCACCGATACGTGTGCGAGGTTCTCTCGCGCCGTGGCGTCGTCGATATCCAAGATCGGTTGCAGTCCCCAGGCAGGAGCGAGCATCGCGATCGCGGATTGCACGTCCACTCGGATGTCGCCGGAGTGGATCGGAATGGGGAAGGGTTCGGCCGGCGGGATGCCGGGGTTGAACTCGCCGTCGACCAGGAGACCCCAGACGTTTCCGAATGACACCTTGCCCACGAGGTCCTCGATGTCCACCCCGCGGTAGCGCAGGGCTCCGCCGTCCCTATCCGGCTCGGCGATCTGCGTCTCGAACGCCACGACGCCCTCGAGACCTGGAACGAATTCGTGCATGGCCCCTCCTCAGGGGCTCATTCAACACCCGACCGTGATGGAATCAGCGCGTGGGCGAAGACTTGTTCGAATACATCAGTGAAGAAGTAGGCGACGACCCGAAGGCTCGGCGCGCGCAACTCGTGGCCGACATGCGGGTGACCTACGCCGAGGGAACGCTTGCGCCCGAGGATCTCGCCCCCACCCCGCTTGCCCAGTTCAGTGGCTGGTTCGAGCAGGCGGCGTCAAGCGATCTGATCGCCGAACCCAATGCGATGGTGCTGGCCACCGCGGATGCGAGCGGTCGCCCGAGTTCGCGAACCGTGTTGCTCAAGGGAGTTGATGCGCGGGGTTTCGTCTTCTTCACGAACTTCGGATCTCGTAAGTCTCAGGAGTTGCGAGCTAATCCGCACGCTTCGGTGACCTTTCCTTGGTTCGCCCAACACCGACAGGTGGTCGTGTGCGGAGATGTGTCCGAGGTCGGAAGGGACGAGGTACTCGCGTACTTCCGGTCGCGCCCGCATGAGTCGCAGCTCGGGGCCTGGGTCAGTCGACAGTCCTCGATTGTGGAATCGCGTGAAGTGTTGGATTCCCATTGGGCCGAACTGCACGAGCAGTACCCGCCGGGAACCGATGTGCCGCTGCCGGACTTCTGGGGTGGGTGGTTGATCCGCCCGGTCACGATCGAGTTCTGGCAAGGTCGTCCGTCGCGGTTGCACGACCGGCTTCGTTACCGCGGTTCGGG
>CAZQRR010000039.1:1222-12959 GCA_964595675.1 uncultured Rubrivirga sp.
GCCCTAGTTGCGGGCCCCAGTTACGCGCCCTACTTGTTACGACGCTGCACTTCTGCGGCAAGCGCGAGCGTGACGAACTGATCCACCGACACATCCCCGGCCTTCGCTGCTCGGCGGACCTGCTTGCGCAGTTTTTTGGGGATTCGAACAGTCATCTCCACGGACTTACCCTCCATGACCGCATCGCTCGTATTCATCGGTGCGATGTGGGTCGGTGCGACATGAGTCGTGGGGTGGACGTCTGCGTCCGGCGCCTTGCGCAGGGCTGGACGCGGTGTGGGATCGAATGAGTCGCTCATCGCAGGCCTCCGGGCACGAGTCGGTCGAGTAGGGAGTCGAAGAGTGCTGCGAGTTCGCGTCCAGCGGGGGAGTCCCACGCGTGGATCGGCATACCGGCTCCTTCGGCTTGGGCGATCGCATTGCGTTCGGGGATCTCGATATCGCTGACCTGACGGTCGAAGGTATCGCGCAGTTCGGCGATTCGATGCCGGTGTTCGGCGACCGTGGTGCGAACGCGGTTGAGGAGGATGGTGGGTGAGGTGAGCGCGCGGTTGCTGCTGGCGCGAACCAGGTCGATGGCCTCGACCGCCTGCTGGGCTCCTCGCAAGGCGAAATAGCCCGGCTCGGTCACCACGATTGCGCGGGACGCGGCGTGCAATGCGTTGCGACTCATCTCCCCGAGGGATGGCGGGCAGTCGATCACTACCAGGTCGTAGCGGTGGCTGACGCCTCCGAGGATCGTGCGCAGCCGTTGTTCCGACCCCGGCGCGGCTTCGGCCACGCGGTGCTCGACGGCGGCCTCGGATGGCAGGACGTCCGTGCCGCGCCCCCACGTGGAGGGGACTATCGCCTCGGCGGCGATCCCCGGGCGTCCGTCGGCGAGGGCGTCGCCCACGGTCAGCGCTGGGTCCACGATCCCAACGCCCATCGACGCGTTCGCCTGGGGATCTAGATCCACGACCAGAGTGCGCCAGTGCCTATTCCACGCGGCACTTGCCAAACCGAGGGCGACGGTGGTCTTCCCCACCCCGCCCTTCATGGAGAGCACGGCCACGGTAGGCATGGGCGCACCTTACGTTGGGGAGTTGAACAGGTGCGCTAGCTCTTCTTGATGGCGGCGTAGTCCGCGAGGGCCGCCTCACGCTCCACCTTGTGATCGACGATCGGTTCGGGGTAGCCATGGTCGTATCCACCGAGGGTCGCCCATGGCTCGTGCGCGCTCTTGCCGGGTAGGTGGGCCAGCTCGGGGATATAGCGGCGGATGTAATCGCCGTCAGGATCGAATTTCAGACCTTGGGAGACTGGATTGAAGATCCGGTAGAAGGGCGCAGCGTCGGTCCCGCAGCCGGCCGTCCATTGCCATCCGTGGGTGTTGCTGGCGATGTCTCCATCGCGGAGCCAGTGCATGAACTCCGCGGCACCTCGCTGCCATCGCTGGTGCAGATCCTTCACCAAGAAGCTCGCCACGACCATTCGAACGCGGTTGTGCACCCATCCCTCGGCGCGCAGTTGACGCATCCCGGCGTCCACGAACGGGAAGCCGGTTCGTCCCTCGGCCCATGCGGCGAACAGTGCATCGTCGTCGTTCCACCGCATCGCATCGTCGAATCGCGCATCCAAGGACGAACGCACCGACCCAGGCTGTTGATGCATCACGTCGGCGTAGAAATCCCGCCAACAGATCTCGCGCCGAAAGCCGTCGTCTCGATCACTGAGGTCGACCAGGATCGAGCGCGGATGGATCTCCCCGTATTTGATGTGATGGCTCAGCACGCTCGTGCCGTCGAGGTCGGGTCGATTGCGGGTTTCGTCGTAGTTGGCCAACCCTTGGGAGCGAAAGTACTCCCAGCGCTCCCAGGCCGCCTGCTCACCGGCGGGCGACAGCGCGGGACGCGTGACGTTCGTGGCCGGGACTTCCGGGCGGCCCTGGCATTCGATCGGCATCCACCAATCGACGCCGTCGGGAATCTCAGTGGCCGGTGCTCGCCATCCGTGAGCCAGCCACGCACGATAGAACGGGGTGAAGACTTTGTATGCCGTGCCGTCGCCTTTGGTGACGCGCCCCGGTGCCACTGCGTACGGCGAACCCGTTCGCACGAGCGGCACCTGCAGTGCCTGCTCCACCTGCTGATCGCGGCGATGTCCGTACGGGCCGTAGTCCGCGGCTATGTGCACACTCTCCGCCCCACTGGCCCGCACCACTTCCGGCAGCACCTCCAGTGGATCACCATGGCGGATCACCAGGTTGCGATCGATGGATGCTCCGAGGGCGTTCAGTGAATCCACCAGATATGTCTGTCGGACAGGGCCCGCTGGGTTCCACAACGTCGGGTCCACGACGAACAGTGGAACCACGCGACCATCACCGTCGGCACGAGCGGCATCGATGGCTGCCAGCAGGGCGGGGTTGTCGGCAAGGCGAAGATCCCTGCGGAACCACATGATCGAGGGCACGCGCTCACGCTAGAGGGTCGCGGCTGCATCGGCAGCCCGAATGCGTGGCCTACGGTGTGAGCGTGGACTCCGCTCTGCTGACGACGAGTATCGCGTCGGTACCGGTCTTGGCCTTCGCTTTGGGAATCATCGCTGCTCTCGTCAAGTCCGATCTGCGTCTTCCCGATGCGATCTACCAGGCGACCTCCATCTATTTGCTTTTGGCGATCGGCTTGAAGGGTGGTGTGGCGCTTAGAGTGTCCGAAGTTTCGGCCGTGGCCGGACCTGCGGCCATGACGATCGCGCTCGGTGTCCTCATCCCGGTCTTGGCATTCACCGCGCTGCGCTTCATGACTCGTTTGAGCACGGTCGATCGCGGTGCGATGGCTGCTCACTACGGATCGACCTCGCTGGTGACTTTCACCGCCGCACTCGTCTTCTTGGACGCGCTGCAGATTCAGTACGAAGGTTTCGTCGCAACCTTGCTGGCCATCATGGAAATTCCGGGTATCTTGGTCGGCTTGCTCTTGGCGGGATCGGCTTCCCGCCAAAACGGTTCCCTGCGTGAATCGGTGCGGGAGATCGTGACGGGTAGATCGATCATGCTGCTCGCCGGCGGCTTGGTGATCGGTTTCATCACCGGACCGGAGGGCTTCGCGCGGGTGGAGCCCTTCTTCGTCGCCCCGTTCACCGGCATCCTCGCGCTATTCCTACTTGAGATGGGTGTGCTCGCGGGTCGGCGGCTCGGTGACGTGCGTCGGGCCGGTATCGGTTTGGTGATCTTCGCGTTGGCATTCCCCGTCGTCGCCGGATTCTTGGGGATCGTGGGCGGCACGTTGGTGGGGCTGAGTGCTGGCGGTGCCATGGCCTTGGGTGTGCTGTCCGCAAGCGCGTCCTATATCGCCGCACCCGCTGCGGTCCGGCTCGCCTTGCCACAAGCCAATCCGGGAATCACTTTGACCGCGAGTTTGGGGATCACCTTCCCGTTCAATTTGGTCGTGGGCATTCCGCTCTACTGGTTGATTGCCCAACAGATGGCGACCCTGCTGTGATTTTGTTCAGATGAGCGAGGAGGGGACCATGGGAGTTCCGAACGACGACACCACCGCGAGTCGTGGATCCGTTGTGTGCGTGACCATCGTGGCCGAGGCTATTTTGGAAAGCCGACTGGTAGACGATTTGCGGAATGCGGGAGCGCTGGGTTGGACGATCACTCTGGCCCACGGCGAGGGGCCGAGAGGCAGGCGCGTCAGCGACCTCGAGGGAGGCAACATCCGCGTGGAGACCTTGGTCTCGGAGGAAGTCGCCGAGGCGATCTGGTCTCGGCTGGCAAGTCACTACTTCTCGAACTACGCAATCACCGCCTGGACCAACGAGGTTCAGGTAGCGAGGCCGGACAGGTATCGCGGCTCGGGTGCGACCGGTACCCCGTCCCGGTAGCGTTCTGCGTTAATCAGTCTGAGTCAACCAGTCTGCGGTGACCATCGCGAGATTACGAGCGGAGAGGGGGGTAGCAGCGTGAGCGACCTCATCGATACCACTGAGATGTATCTGCGCACGATTTACGAGTTGCGTGAGGAAGGCATCACTCCGCTGCGCGCCCGTATCGCCGAACGTCTCGGACAAAGCGGTCCCACCGTCTCGCAGACGGTCTCTCGGATGGAGCGCGACGGACTGGTCTACGTGGACGCCGATCGGCACCTGGAGCTGACGAACCGCGGTGAGCAGGAAGCCGTCCGCGTGATGCGTAAGCATCGGCTAGCCGAATGCATGCTCGTCGAGGTGCTGAAGTTGCCATGGGAGGACGTCCACGCCGAAGCGTGCCGCTGGGAGCATGTGATGAGCGATGTGGTCGAGCGCAAGATCTTGGAACTTCTCGGCCATCCCACGGTGAGTCCGTATGGAAACCCCATTCCGGGGTTGCACGAACTTGATCCGAGTGCCAGCGATGTGGAAGTGGGACTCGAGGGTCTCGCACCGCTGCCCAAGGTGTTGACGAAGGAGCCCACTCGGGTGCGAGTCCGCCGGCTTGCTGAGACGATCCAGACCGACGAGGCCGTCATGGCCCGACTGCGTCGCGTGGGATCTACACCGGGTGCCGACGTCCAGGCGTACATGACCGATGAGGGCGTGATGATCGGCAGCGCTGGGGAATACGTGGAGTTGTCCACGGAGGAAGCCCGGCACATCCTGATCGAGTCGCGCGGCTGACGATGTCCGCGGCGCCGATGAGTTGGTCCCTGGCTGGCCGCACGGCTCTGGTCACGGGTGGGGGTACCGGCATCGGTCGTGCTTGTGCGCTCCTGCTCGCTGAACGAGGCGCGAAGGTCTTCGTTCTCGGCCGCACTGCCGAAACCTTGGATGGGACCAAGCAACTTGCGCCGGCGGATTCGGTGGAGACGATCGTGGCCGATGTGCGCGAAGCCGAGCAGGTGGATGCTGCAGTGGCGCGCATATTGAATGAAGGACCGCTGGACATCTTGGTGAACAACGCGGGAGGACAGTTCATCTCCGCAGCCGAACAGATCACACCCAAGGGCTTTCGCGCTGTGATGCGGTTGAACCTTGACGCCACCTGGTATCTGACGACGCAGGTGGCAGCGCAATCGATGCTGCCTCAGGGCTACGGCAAGATCGTGTGCATCACCATGACACCCAGTCGGGGTATGCCGGGCATGACCCACTCGAGTGCATCGCGTGCAGCGGTCGAGTCGCTGGTGCGCACCTGGGCTGCCGAGTGGGCCTCGCGTGGGGTGCGGGCGGTCGCAGTTGCTCCGGGCATCGTGCATACCGATGCGATGGAGCGTTACGGCATCGATCCGGCTCAGGTGGCGACAGTCGTCCCCGCGGGGCGTTTGCAAACGCCCGAGGAAGTCGCCGAACTCGTGGCCTTCGTTGCATCGCCTGCAGGGGACTACATCACCGGCACCACGCTGGTGGCCGATGGTGGACTCAACGTCTCTGCGCCATCGCCGTTGCAGCCTTAGTTATTCGTCCCGGCCTAAACCCCGACGAAACTCGGTGCGCGGGTGAAGTCCGGCCGTAAGGGCATGCCCGACGAACCACCCGGGCCGAGCTTCACACCGAGGGTCTGGTGCAACTGGATGGTGTCGAGTTCGAAGCCCAAACGCGATGCCGCCATGTACAGCCGCCACACGCGCGCGGTGCCGAGGCCTGCTTCGGCCACAGCCTCATCCCAATGGTCTTCGAGATTTTCGCACCAGTGCTTGAGCGTCAAGGCGTAGTGCTCGCGCAGGTTCTCCTCGTGCCGGATCTCGAATCCGGCGGTGTTCATCGCGCTCATGATGTGGCCCGGTCCGGAGAGCTCACCATCGGGGAACACGTAACGATTGATGAAGCTGGTTCGGTAGTGCGTGGGTTCGACATCGTTGGGACGGGTGATCGTGTGATTGAGCATCCGGCCCTCTTCGCGCAACTTGCCGAACAGGAACGAGAAGTACGACGGATAGTTCGCCCGACCGATGTGTTCAGTGAGGCCGATGGATGAAACCGCATCGAAGTCCCGCTCGGTCACATCCCGGTAGTCGCTGAAGCGGATCTGCGCCTGGCCGTCCAATCCGGCGTCGGCGATCGCCTGCTGCCCCCACTGCGCTTGCTGCTCGGACAACGTGACGCCGATTGCGGTGACGCCGTAGTTCTTCACCGCGTGCAGCACCATGCCGCCCCAGCCGCAGCCCACGTCGAGAAGGCGCATGCCCGGCCGCAGTCCGAGTTTGCGGCAGACCAGATCGAACTTCTCCTCCTGCGCTACCTCCAAGGACGCATCGGCGGAGGGGAACACCGCACAGGTGTACGCCATCGACGGACCGAGGACCCAGCGGTAGAAGCGGTTCGAAACGTCGTAGTGATGGTGGATCGCGTCCGCGTCGCGGCTCTTGGAGTGCCGGCGTCCGCTGAGTTTGCGCTCCTGAGGCGGAGGGGTGGGGCGCTTCAGTGCGTGCGGACCGAACGCCCGGGCCAGTTCGAGCTTGTCGCGCCAGGTCAGGTGCGAGGTGTCGAGCGGGTACATGCGGCTGAGCGCTGTGTAGGCGTCGCCGATGATCTCGAGGTCACCGCTCACATATGCCCGGGCGAGGCCCAACTGGGAGGGTGCACCGGCGAGGAACTGCACCGCGCGAGGGCTGCGGATCTCCAAGACGACGTCGTTGTCCTGCGGTCCGGCAGTGGAACCGTCGTATGCCCGGAAACTCACCCGCCGATCGGGGGTGATGATCTTGGAGAATGCATCTGCGAGTTTCATCGCCGTTCCACCACTTTCTCGTACAGACCCAACAACCGTCCGTTCGGGTCGTATTCCTTCTTGAGCCGTTCGTATTCATTGCCGCCGTAGATCGACCAGAACGTGTCGCGGTCGTAGAAAGCGGTCGAGTACAAGGACTTGCGTCCGTCCAGTTCGGATACCACTTCCTCGATGCGCCGGTTCACTCTTCCCTCGTCGGGATCCACGCCATCGGGCAGCGGCACGGTGGACCAGAAGCCGACGTTCACGTACAGCGTCTGAGCGTCGAACTCGTACAGCGGCCACGTTGCGTTCGGGTCGCGTTGCTTCAGCGGGCAGATCCAGATGGGTTCGATGCCAACCTCGCGGTGGAAGAAGTCCAAGAACTCCGGGAGCCGATCGGCCGGCACCTCGATGTCCTGCACCACCTGCTCGCGTGCGGGACGACCACGCCGCGAATCCACTCGTGCGGATACGTTGTACTTGCGGTCGATCGCGATGAGTTTCCAGTAGAAGTCGCTGCGCAATTTCGACTTCGGCCACAACTTGCGAACGGCCGGCTTCTGCGTGCCGAACGCGCGCGAACACCAGAACCAATCGGTGTCCCAGCGCCACAGGTAGTCGTGGATGGTGAGGACGTCTTGCTTCTTGCTTTGGATCGACCGGTAGTAGACGTCCATTCCGGTGTAGTCACTCAACGTCAGACCGTCGGGAAGCCGGCTGACCATCTCGCCCAGCGTCAAGTACTGCTCTGTCGCGGAGAACACCGTTCCATCGAGGAAATCCACGCGGTTGCCGTTGTACTCATGCGACTTTGAGATCTCGGTGAGGACCCGCGTCATCTCCTCGGCCGTGTCGAAGCGCACGTGTCGAAGGTGCACGAACGGCTTGGTCGGCTCGAGTTCGATCTTCAGGCGAAGTGCGTAACCGAGTGAGCCGTAGGAGTTGGCGAACCCGAAGAAGAGATCACGATGTGGATCGTCTGCTGCTGGGGAGACGGTGAGGACTTCGCCGTCGCCGGTGAGGATGTCCATCTCGATGACCGACTCGTGCGGAAGGCCGAGTCGGAAACTGCCGCTTTCTATGCCGAGTCCGGTGACCGCGCCGCCGAGGGTGATCGTCTTGAGTTGCGGGACGCACATCGGCATCAGGCCGTAGGGAAGCGTGGCCTGCACCAGGTGCTCGTAGGTGGTCATGCCGAGCACCTCGGCGGTCCGGGTCTCGGGGTCCACGCTCAGGACGCCGTCGAAGGCCGTCACGTCCAGACGATCCACCGGGGAATCGGCGCGCGGACGGAACAGGTTCGAGGTCTTCTTCGCCAGGCGCAGCGGCTTGTCTCCGGGAAGCTGAGCCAGTTGACGCCGCAGGTCGGCCACGTATCCGTCGTACCGGGTACGCCAATCCACGGTTGCCGTGTCCACGCTCACGAGCGATAACCGTAACGGCCGCATTGGGCCGAAAGTGAACCGATCACCCAGAATGTCTGTCATGGATCAGACCGACCCGGCCATCGAGTCGGCCCAGCAACACCGCCGACGCCTGATCCCGTGGATCGCAGGTGGCGTCACCTTCGCGTTGACCCTGGTCCTCGGAGCGGCCCTGATCACCGACTGGATGTGGCGTAACGCCGAGATGCGGGCACTCCTGGAACGAGTGGAGGCATCGGAGGCGGTCATGGGCGAACTCCAGGATGCAGCCACGGCAGCATTCGAGGAACACGCTGCCGGGGGAAGCCAGGCGGATCGAGGCAAGCTCGACTCCGAACTGCGCGAGTTGGCGGCTGCAGCCGAGGCTGACATTGCCGCCGCCGGCTCGGAGGTGGCAGCGCTGCCCATAGCTGTGTGGCACGTGGACATCGAACGAGCCCGGGACGCCTATCTCCTGCACAACCAGTCATGGGTCGAGTACATGGACCGGGCAAGTGAATCCTCGGCCGAATTCATCGCCCCGCAGCCGCTGGTAAACGAGACGTTCATCGGCGCGGTCCCGTACTTCGTTGAAGCGATCCCCGCCCCCGACCTCGACGGATTCGCCGAGCGGGTCGCAGCGATCTTCGCTATCCCCGAAGGTTCCTCCGCCGATCAGGTCTAGGTCAGAACCTCGACCTTGCGTTCATCCGCGGGTTGTTCGGCGCGTGACAGCGCGCTCGGCCACCACACCTTGCGGCCGATCGTGTACGCGAGGGCCGGCACCAACGTTGTGCGCACGATGAACGCGTCGATCAGCACACCGAGCGCCACCGCGAATCCGACCTGACGCAGCGCCACGAGCGGCAGTACACCCAGCACCAGGAAGGTTGCCGCAAGGACGATGCCCGCACTTGTGATCACGCCACCGGTCACCGTCAATCCGCGCAGGATGCCCGGTCTCGTTCCGATCGTCTTGGACTCCTCGCGCACGCGCGTCATCAAGAAGATGTTGTAGTCCACGCCGAGTGCCACTAGGAACACGAAGGCGAACAGCGGGAACGATGCATCGGCTCCGGGGAAGTCGAAGATGTAATTGAACGCGATTGCGCATGCTCCGAGGGTTGCGAAGAAGGACAAGATCACCGTGCCGATAAGCAACAGCGGTGCAACCAGTGATCGCAGCAGGATGATCAAGATGATCGAGATCACGAACAGCACGAGCGGGATGATCACGTTTCGGTCGCGCAGGTTCGCCGCGTTGATGTCGAAACCCACCGCGGTGGGCCCGCCCACCAGAGCGTTGGACCCCGATACACCCGCAAGCTCCCCGCGTAGATCACCGATTACCGCCTCGGCTGCCTCGGAGTCCGGCGGATCGGACAACGTGACGAGCAGTAGAACGCGGCCATCGACTACCTTCGGCTCGGCCATCTGCGCGCCGGGAGCACCCGGGGGAACATCGTTGTACCAGCGCACGGCCGCCACTCCCGGCGTGGCCTCGACCACCGACATAACCTCGGGAACCGATGCCTCGTTGGTGGTGATGAAGGTTTCGCTGCCGAGCCCGGCATCGAAGTTCTCGATCAAGATCTCCTGGCCGATCACCGAATCGACCTCTGAGGCGTTGACGAACGACTCCGAGGTTGCAACGCCGTCGGCCTTCAAAGTCCCGCTGAAGCCGGCGAGGACCAGCAGCGCGATGGCAGTCGCGATCCAGGTGAACTTGGGACGGCGCCCCACACCGCGGGCGATCTTCGCCCACACCCCGGAGAGTTTCAGGTCTTCCTCGCCGTAGCGCGGCACCCGTGGCCAGAACGCCCAGCTGCCGGAGGGGAAGCGTTCGCGGGTGAAGGGTCCCTTGCCCTTGATGCGTGCGATGCCGAACACGATCCATCCCACGATCGTGATCAGCGCAAGGACACCGCCGGTGCCTGCAAAGGGTGCGAGCGGGATGTCCACCACGAAGCCGAGCGCCAGACCGATGATCGTCGGAACCAAGAACGCCAGGATCGGCAGCACGATGCTGGGAATTGCGAGCAGCGCCGGCAGGAACGTGAGCATCACGATCACTGCGGCGACCACGCCGATCGCCGAGACCGGTCCGGTGGACTTGTTGGAGTTCAACTCACTGAGCAGCAAGCACATCAGGCCGATGGAGGTAGTTGCGCCGGATGCCACGATCGGTTCGACGGTCCCACGGATCGCGCGACGGATCGCGTCGGTGTGCATCCGGTGGTGGTGCAGTTCCTCTCGATATCTGCTCACCAGCAGCAGCGAGTAGTCAGTGCCTGCACCGAAGACCAAGACGGTCAAGATGCCTTGACTTTGTCCGTTCAACACCAAGACGTCGTTGTCGGCTAGGACGTAGACCAGTGCACTCGCCGTGGACAACGCGATCCCCGCGGCAATCAGCGGGATCAGCCACAGGAACGGACTGCGGTAGACGAAGATCAAGATCACCGCGACTACGAGCGCCGTGGCGATCAACAACGTGGTGTCGATCGCGCCGAAGACCTTGATCAGGTCGGCGAGGAATCCACCGGGTCCGGTCACGTTGATCTGCAGGTCCGGATAGGCCTCGGCCGCCGTTCGCACGGCCTCGACGATTCCCAGGAAAGCGATCTCCCCGTTCGCCAACTGAGCTGACCCCAGATCGCCGTTGACCGCAACGTTGATCAGCACCGCATCGCCATCGGCGGAGGGGATCGGGACAAGCGGTACCGGATCCAAGTAAGCGGAGACCGAATCGCCGTCCTCGACCTGCAGGCCCGGTATCTCCTGCACGAATGCACCGATCGATGCTTGGTCGGCCGCGGTGAACTGCCCACCGCCCGGCTTGGAGATCACCACGAGCAGCGGTATGGCGGTGCTGTCGGAGAACTTCGCCTGCTCCTCGGCCACCAGCGTTGACTCCGCAGAAGCAGGAAGGAATGCGGCGTTGTCGTTCTCCTGCACCTGGGAGAGCTGTCCGGCGAGGGGCCCGGCCCAACTGGAGATCAGCAGCCAGACGATGGCTACGCCGATCGCCAACCACACGCCCTTGCGTGCTGTGGAGGTGCGGTCGGAGGGTGCAGTTTCGGATTCCCGAGTGATCACGGGCGTAGTTTTCCCGACGGTGCGTCGGAGCGCCACTTCACCCCTGCACCCTGGCTAGCGTTCGGTCCATGGACGAGGTTCGCATCATTCGCGGCGTGCTCGCCGCCGGTGCCCTCGTATTCATCGTCTCGGCCCTTGCCCTGCTCGTCGCCCCCGGCTGGTTCGGCGAACTGCTGGGTCTGCGCCCTTCGGTCGAGGGGGAGTGGGCCCTGCGCATGGTCGGCGCCGCGCTGGTGGCCCTCGCCGGCCAAATGTGGCTGGTCCGGCGGACCGACCGCGCCGGAGTACGCGGGGCGGCCGCGGTGATGATCGTGGGTGGGGGTCTCATGACGCTGCTAACCGTCTTCTTGCCCGCTGACGAAGGCTGGACGCTCTTTCGCTGGCTTTACCTGCTGTTCGGCTCGAGCTTCATGATCGCCTACGCCGGCTTGCTCTACTGGGGTCTGCGAGAAACCCCCGGGCGCACCCGCTAACACCGCCCCCGCCACCCCCGCCACCCCCGCCACCCCCACCCCCGGATTCCGGGGGATTCGCTTCGCTTCCCCCGGAATCGTCCCCA
>CAZQRR010000040.1:0-12950 GCA_964595675.1 uncultured Rubrivirga sp.
CCCGCAACCCCGCCACCCGCTTGGGGGCCGCGCCGCAAGGCGCGGCCCCATCGTCATGTGGACGGCAGGGACAGTGTCGGACGGTCAGTCAACGACGACAACGTCCACCGGGGTCGACTTCTCCCGGTTGCGCAAGATCCGCGCGAGGGCGACGAGCGCGACTATCGCCCAAACGCCGTTCAAGAAGACAAGTGACCATCCCTGCAGGATGAGGGCGTAGGTGGTCAAGAGTCCCGCTCCAACCAGATTGATCAACTGGAAGGCAACGGATGCCGATCGGACCCTCCCGGTGGAAACCAGGAAGTACGCAAGGAGTACCAAGAGCGCGCCACTAGTACCGATGACGTGCTGCAGCCAGCCGGGGATCATGGCCGAACGTTAGTGGCCTAGGAGCTCGGTGATGAGTGTTTCCACGCGCCGCTTTATTTCGTCCCGTATGGGGCGAACGGAATCCACCCCTTTGCCGGCGGGGTCCTCGAGCACCCAGTCCTCGTACCGCTTGCCTGGGAACACCGGGCAGGTGTCGCCGCACCCCATCGTGATGACCACGTCCGATTCCTGGACCGCTTCGGTAGTGAGGACCTTGGGGATCTCGGCACTGATGTCGATTCCCTCTTCGGCCATCGCCTCTACGGCAGCGGGGTTCACCCGATCCCCGGGGGCCGAACCTGCGGATCGGACCTCGATGCGCCCATCGGAAAGGTGTGTCAGGTACGCCGCAGCCATCTGCGAGCGACCGGCGTTGTGCACGCAGACGAACAGGACCGAGGGCTTGTCACTCATGGCTGCCTTCCGCGGGGTGGGACGTTGTCGTGGACGGGGTCGGGTAGGTCGAGGGGCTCGGGGTGCTTGCGCGGGTAGAGCACCTCGGTGAGAAGTGCGCCGATTGCGGCACCGATGAGCTGGAACGCGATGAACGGTAGGACGTCCGCAGGCGCGATGCCCGTGAAGGTGTCGGTCATCGAGCGCCCGATCGTGACGGCGGGGTTGGCGAAGGACGTCGATGAGGTGAAGAAGTACGCCGAGCCGATCCACGCTGGTACCAGCATGGGGCCGAGATGACCGCGTCCGGTGCGGGTGAGTGCGCCGATGATCAGGATCAAGCCTGCGGTCGCGACGATCTCACCGAGCCAGATCGGCATGCCGTTTCGAGCGTTCGTTGATGGATCGAAGGGTGGGAACTCGAACATCACGTTCGCCAGCGCTACGCCGGTGAGGCCACCCATGACCTGAACCGCGATGTAGGCGATGCCCTCACCTGGGTTGATCTCGCGCTTGACGAGGGTGACGGCCGTGACCGCCGGGTTGAAGTGCGCTCCGGAGATCGGACCGAGCATCCAGATCAAGGCACCGAGGGCGAGGACCGTGCTCATCATGTTGAGGATGAGCACGACTGCGTCGTCGTTCGATAGGAGCGTGCCCATGATGCCGCTTCCCACCACGGCGGCGACCAACATCGCAGTGCCGAGGAACTCGGCGAACAAGCGACGCGCCACGAAGCGAACCTTGTCATCCATATTGATGCATGTCAATATGGAAGCATGCCCGTTGCCTCGAGTTCGCGGACGCCAACACCCGCGCCCGTGCCCGTCCCAGCGCCCGTGCCGGTACCGCAAACCCAGATGGTGGGCCCGGCGTGCTGTCCGTCGGGGTTGGGTCAGCCAATCGATCGCTCGACGGCCGAGGAACTGGCGATGCTGCTGAAGGCAGTCGCCGATCCGACTCGGTTGCAGATCCTGGCGCTGCTGCGCTCGCTGCCCGGATGCGAGGCGTGCGTGTGTGACCTGACCGAGCCGTTGGGGCTGTCCCAGCCCACGGTGAGCCATCACCTCAAGGTGCTGGCGAAGGCGGGACTGGTCGAATCGGACAAGCGCGGGTACTGGACCTGGTATCGGATTCTGCCTTCGCGCCTGGGGGAACTCTCCGCCGTCCTCGCTTGAGCCCGGCGACTTACCTCCCCGATGCGGTGTCAAACGTCGGGGTAATTTCGCGATTTCGTGCCCGACGTTTGACGCCGCATCGGGGAGGGGCGAGGGGGAGTCGGGGCTGTCGCGCACAATGAGGAGATGACGTCCCCGCTGGCCGCCGTTGACCAGGCTAAGCCGGCCGATTACCCGGGTTGTCCAGTCACTGTCCACGAGGCCCTCGAGCAGGGTCGGGTATTGAAGGCACCGCGCTGGGGACTCGGTTCGGCCGCCATCACCGTCTTCGGCGCGATCGCCCTCGGGGTTATCGCGGCTGTTCCCCTGATCGCACTGGATGCACCGCTGGCGGTGACGGCGATCGTCGGCACGTTGTTCCCTTGGATGGGGCTGGCCGGCTGGCCACTATTCGTCACCTGGTGGAAGGGCAATGGCCCGCGCATCGATTTGGGTCTGCGCCTGACGTGGAGCGATGTCGGTTGGGGCGCCCTCGCCGGCGTCGTCGGCTTGATGTTCGCCGGCATCGTCGCACTGATCACCCAGGCCATCGCGGGGGACTTCTCATCCGCGGCCGGCGACGTCGCGCTCGAATTGCGCGACGAAGGCCCGTTCTGGGTGCTGTTCTTGTTCGCGATCATGATCATGGTCGGTGCACCGATCGTCGAGGAGATCGCCTTTCGCGGACTGATCTTCAATTCCCTACGCAAGAAGGGGGTGGGCGCCGCGTGGACGATCATCATCACCGCGGTGCTGTTCTCGGCTTTCCACTTCGAGCCAATCCGCTTCTTCCTGCTACTGCCCATCGGTCTGGTCTATGGCTGGGTGCGCTGGAAGACCGGTTCCTTGGGGGCTGCGATGGTCGCGCATGGGGTCAATAACGCCCCAGCAGCGCTGGTTTTGCTCGTGGGAATCCCGGAAGTGACACCATAGGCACATGAGCGCACCCTCGGTGGCCCCACGGACCCGCGGCCGAGTCCTCGTCGTCGACGACGACGCCGCCTTGGCCGAGATGCTCGGCATCGTGTTGCGCGGCGAAGGATTCGAGCCGGTCTTCTGCGGTGATGGCAGCACGGCCCTGGATGCATTCCGGGCGGCGAAACCCGACGTGGTGCTGTTGGACCTGATGCTCCCGGGGATGGATGGCATCGACGTTTGTCGTGCGATCCGTGCAGAGTCCGGTACGCCGATCGTGATGCTGACCGCGAAGTCCGACACCGTGGACGTGGTGGTGGGGTTGGAATCGGGAGCCGACGATTACATCGTCAAACCCTTCAAGCCCAAGGAACTCGTCGCACGGATTCGCGCCCGGATCCGTCGCACCGACGACATCGGCTCACAGGTTCTCACCATCAGTGATCTCACCATCGACATCAGCGGTCACACCGTCCGGCGTGGCAGCGAAGTGCTCACTCTCACTCCGCTCGAATTCGACCTCCTGGCCTGCCTGGCCAAGAAGCCGGGGCAGGTCTTCACTCGTGAAGCGCTTTTGCAGGAGGTGTGGGGATACCGGCACGCCGCCGACACTCGTTTGGTGAACGTCCACGTGCAGCGGTTGCGGGCCAAGATCGAGCACGATCCGGAGGCTCCCGAGATAGTTCTCACGGTTCGAGGAGTCGGGTACAAGGCCGGCACCGTCTGATCGCGGACATGTCCCGCATCCTGCTCTTCTTACCGCGCGCGCTTCGACGGTTGTGGCGCCGATCCCTTTCCATCCGGGTGACGAGCACCACCTTGGTGCTGTCCATCGTGGTGGTCGGTGCACTCGGGGTGCTGCTGCTGTCGCGCGTCACGACCGGACTGCTCGAAGCCAAGGAACGCGGCGCGGTGGGCGAAGCAACTGCCGGCTTGGGTGAGGCCCAACGTCTGCTCGACGCAGCGGGCACCGGACCCTCGACCCCGTCGCCCTCGCGGCTGGTGGACAGCGTGGTGACGTCCCTTGCCACCCGAGCCGGTTCCCCGGCCACCTTCGAAGTTCTGCTGTTGTCCAGCCGCTCCGATTCGGGTGCACCCGAACGCGGGACGAACCTCGTGGCGGTGACGAGCGTGCCGCAGGATCTGCGTGACGCAGTCAGCACGACCCAGCGGCAATCGTGGACCTTCACCGAGATTCGTTTCCTGGACGGACGAACGGTTCCCGGACTAGCGGTCGGTGCGCCCTTGACGATCCCCACCGTCGGCCCATACGAGCTCTACTACCTGTTCCCCCTCGTTCAAGAGCAGCAGACCTTGGACCTGGTGCGCGGCTCCATCCTGGCGGCGGGCCTCGTCCTCGTCGGCTTGTTGGGAGTAGTGGCGTGGATCGTCACTCGGCAGGTGGTGGTGCCGGTTCGCGCTGCTGCTCGAACTGCCGAGCGACTGTCCTCCGGCAACCTCGACGAACGAATTCCCATCAAGCGTGAAGACGACCTCGCCCAGCTCGCGCGATCGTTCAATGAGATGGCCGAAAGCATCGACGCGCAGATCACGCAGCTCGAGGAGCTCTCGCGGGTCCAGCAACGATTCGTCTCCGACGTCTCACACGAGCTACGAACACCCTTGACGACCATCCGCATGGCAGCCGATGTGCTCTTCGAGTCCCGTGATTCCCTCACCCCCTCAGAGGCTCGGTCCACCGAACTCCTGCAGAACCAACTCGATCGTTTCGAGGCTCTCTTGGCTGATCTGCTCGAGATCTCTCGTTTCGATGCCGGGGCTGCGAAACTCGATAGCGATTCGGTGGACCTCGTGCCCCTCGTCCAACGGGTTATCGATGGCACCGAACCACTGGCGAACAGTCGGAACCTGCGTGTTCGCTTCGCTGCGTACGAACGCCCGTGCTCGGTGGTGTGCGATGCGCGTCGAATCGACCGGATCGTTCGCAACCTCGTCGACAACGCCATCGAGCACGGTGATGAACAAGGTGTCGTGGTGGAACTAGCGGGTGATGCGGACGTTGCGACCTTGACGGTGCGCGACTTAGGCGTGGGGCTGCGCCCAGGCGAAGCCGCGCTCGTGTTCAACCGTTTCTGGCGGGCTGATCCCGCACGCGCTCGGACCACCGGCGGAACCGGGCTGGGCCTTGCCATCGCCCTCGAGGACGCCCGCTTGCACGGTGGATGGCTGGAGGCCTGGGGTGAGCCCGGCGCGGGGGCTTGTTTCCGGCTCACGTTGCCCCGAGTCGCCGGGGGTCAGGTCGATCACGCCGTGCTGCCGTTGTCCGAGGACGGTCTGGATGTCGACCCCGGTGACGACCGCGAGGACTCCGACGGGGCCTTCACCCGCGATCGACCCTCGGTGCGCCCGGACGATCGCGGTTCACGCGCGGTGGAACCACGTAGTGATGATTCGATGGTCATGACGTTCAACGTCGACCGCCGGGACGAATCATGAGAAAGTCCCTGGTCCTGGCTCTCAGCGCGATCCTGCTCACCGGATGTTCGAGTGTGCCGCGAGCCTTCACAGCGCAGGTGCCGACGGCAGGACCGATCGAACAAGGCGCTCAGGTATCGGGAAGCAACGTCGATCAGTTCATCCGGGTGATCGCGCGTCCCCCGAGTCCTGACATGACCGCGACCCAGATCGTTCAAGGCTTCCTGGAGGCGAGTGCATCCTTCGACGGTGACCATGCGGTTGCGCGCGAGTACCTCACGCCCGAGGCAAGTCAGCGTTGGGACTCCTCATCGCGCGTGGTGGTCTACGAGGGCGCACCGGCGCTGTCCGAGAGCGGACCGAGTGTCCAGGTGCGAGCTACTCAGGTGGGACGGATCTCATCGAACGGTCGTTACGAGGTCGATGCGCCGGGAACCGAAGCGGCGGCCACCTTCCGCATCGTCGAGACCGATCTCGGGTTGCGTATCGACGGCCTGCCGAACGGGTTGCTCCTGTCGCAGACGGACGTCGATAGAGCGTTCCGTTCGTACGCGCTGTACTTCTTCAATCCCTCCTTCGACATTCTGGTGCCGGATGCACGCATGATCCCTGTGGTAGGTCCCGGGCTTGCCACCACGTTGGTCCGGCGCCTGCTCGAGGGCCCAAACGAGTGGTTGCGCCCGGCAGTTCGCACTGGATTCCCCGATGGCGTCGACCTGAACATCGATGCGGTGTTGGTCAGCAGCGGGGTTGCCCAGGTGGACCTCGACGCATCGGTTCAACTGGCCGACGACGCTGCGCGTCGCGCTCTTTCGCAGCAGATCGTCTGGACATTGCGGCAACTGCCGGAGGTGCAGTCCGTGGACATCACCGCCGCCGGCCAGCCCTTCTTCGTCCCTGGAGCGGCCAACCCGCAATCTCGTGATGCATGGCCCGAGGTGGACCCTGCAGGCCTGTCGCCCAACGCTGCGGCCTATGTCGCCTCGACGATCGGGGTCCGCGAGTTGACCGAGGAGGGCACCGTGCCGATCGCGGGACAAGCTGGCACCCGCGAACCCCTGCTGACGAATATCGCGGTCTCGTTGGACGCCTCGCGGATAGTCGGGGTTGATGTGGATGGACGCGTGTGGTCCGGTTCCATCTCCCCTGGCTCGAGTCTGTTCGAGTTCACCGAATTGCCCGAGCCGGTCAGCGTCGCCTACGACGGATCGGTGAACGTCTGGGCGGTGGATGAGTTCGGATCCTTGGCTCTGTATTCCCCGTCCGGGCGGGCGTTTCCGATCGATGTCGAGGGGCTGAGTGAAGTAGACGTTCTGAAGGCGGCCGTTCCGTCACGCGATGGCACGAGGGCGGCCCTGTTGGTCGCGAGCGGACCGCGCTCGTACGTGCTGATGGCTCGCATCGTCCGTGCGTCGACCACTGCTCGGGTGGGGATAAGCGTCCAGCAGCCGATCCGGGTCGAGTCCAAACTCGTGGAAGCCGTGGATGTTGCGTGGTCGAGCGCCGACACCCTCGCTGTGTTGGGCAGCGAGAGTGCAGGGTCCCTGCAGGTTGTCGAAGTCAACATCGGTCGTGGCTCGATCAGTGGACAGGGCGCTCCGGAGGGCCCACTGTCCGTTGCCGCCGCACCTGGCTTGCCCACCTTGGTTGCCGCCGCCGACGGAGTCGTCTATGACAACACCACCGGCAGCTGGTCCGGACGTGTCAACGCAACCTCGCCCACCTATCCAGGTTGATCAGCTACGGCGTTCCCGCCACCGTGGCCACCGCAGCCACGTGCACGCCTGCCAACACCAGCATGGTGACCGCCTCCCGCGCCGTGGCACCCGTCGTGACGATGTCGTCGACCACGATCACCGGACTGCGCGGAAGCCTGCCTTCGCTACGAAGACGGAAAGCTTCGATGGCGCTTCGCTCACGTTCATGCATCCCTAGGTTCTTGGATCCACGCGTGGTGCGCACATCGGTAAGCAGCGGACGGATGCCGATCGCCTGGGAACTCGCAGCGGCCCGGCGCAGGAGATGGCCGGTTGCATCGAATCCGCGCCGGCGCACACTGGCACGCCTGGTGGGTAGTGGTGTGAGCAGCGCGCTGCCGATCGGAACGCAGGCGTGTTCAGCCGCGAAGCGAATCGATGCACTGAGTGCGGGGGCGAGGTAGTCGGCCAGTTGACGGATGCGGTGGTCTTTGTATCGAAATAGGACCTGCCGGGCAACGCCTCGGTAATCGAGGGCACACACCACGGGTATGCGAAGACCTTCGACCACATCGTTCAGATTGAGATCCCTGCGAACTCGCAGTGCGGGGCGCAACTGCGCCCTGCACGACGAACACAGCACGTTTCCAGGTTGATCGCAGCCAGCGCAGGACCGACCGAGGATCAGATCGAACACGCTCGTGGGCAAATCCCGCATCGATGCAGCATCGGCGCAATCAGCTCGATCAGCGCTTCGTTTCATGAGGGTTGTGGAAAGCGAGCACGCTTGCTGGGGAAGGCAGCCACGGATTCCGACGTCAGTCCGGTGCCGAGGCGTGGCTGCTGTTCTCGCAGGTCTGCATTCATCCGGCTAGCGTCGCCTCCCTGGACGCCGGCGCTGCGCTCACGCGCTCGAGTGCCCGGGACGGCACCGGTACTCGAGCGCGGACGACGGCACGATCACGGCGCGGCTGAGCGTGCTCGGTCCGTGAACACGGGAATACGTGGTCTTGTTCCGATCGGCGTCGACGGCCTCGACGAAGTCCAGGTTGCCGACGAACTCCTCCGCCTTTCCCTTCGGGCGTCGATCTGCCAACGCTCAATGACTCGCCGTCGGCTATCAAGGGTCAGGTAGCGACCGAAGGCATGCTGCTTTTCCAGGAAGAGGCTTCGGCTCAGGTGCATTGGTTGGCCATGACTCGCAAGATCAATTCTGGTGAGCGGTATCGGGTAGAGGTCAGGGGCCGCGATTTCGCCGAATAAGTAGTGCCTAGGAAGTTCGTGCCTCGGTAATTCGTGCCTCGGTAGTTAACGAGAGCAGTCCGCGCACAGACCGAAGATCTCCAAGGTGTGGCTGACATCGGTGAAGCCATGCTCGGCCGAGACCTTGTCCGCCCAGCGCTCGACGGCGGGGCCGTCCACCTCCACGGTCTTGCCGCAGGCGCGGCAGACCAAATGATGATGGTGGGTGTCGCTGCAGCTGCGGTAGACGCTCTCACCGTCTTCCCGGACGATCACATCCACGTCACCGGATTCGGCGAGTGCGGTCAGGGTCCGGTAGACGGTGGTCAGGCCGACGGTGTCGCCCTTGTGGCGCAGGTAGTCGTGGATCTCCTGGGTGGAGCGGAAGTCGTCTATCTCATCTAGTGCCGCGATGACGGCGGTGCGCTGCTTGGTCGAGCGCTGGCCGACGGATGTCTTGGCGTCGGTTCTGGATTCAGTGGCCATGGGTGTGTCCGGGGTGGTCGTGTCCGTGTTCGTGGTGTTCGGTTGGGAACAGCGGAGCTGCGTCATCCTTGTCGTGCAGCGACCCTAGCCCGTACGCGGTGGCCAGATTCCGGGAAGTGAGAACTTGCTCGGGTGGTCCGGATGCGACCACGTAGCCCGCGGTCAAGATCACGTGGTCGGCCGCCTTGGCTTCCTCGAGATCGTGCGTGGTGAGCACTACAGAGCACCCGCGCTGGGGCTCATCGTGGATGATCGAGTCGATCGTCTTGGCCGAGTTGATATCCAATCCGGTAAGGGGCTCATCGAGCAGCAGCATCGAGTGGTCCTGGGTGATGCCCTGGGCGACGTAGACGCGTTGGCGTTGGCCACCGGATAGCTCGGTGAGGTGCCGGTCGGCGAGGTGGGTTATGTCCAGTCGTTCCATCGCCTGCTGCACGCGCTTCTTGTCCTCGGCACCAGGGCGCCGCAAGAAGCCCAATGACGGGTAACGCCCCATGCCCACTGCTTCCTTGACGGTGAGTGGTGTGCCCTTGGGGACCGTCGTGTATTGCAGGACGTAGGCGATCTGCGCCTGGCTGAGTTCCGGCGTTGCACCCAAGACGCTGAGCGCACCGCTGGAGATCGGTAGCAACCCGGCAATCGCATGCAGCAGCGTGGACTTCCCCGAACCGTTCGGACCGATGATCGCGGTGATCGCTCCCTGGGGAACCGTGAAGTCCGAGTCCTTGAGTGCCACACGGTCTCCGCGGGAGATCACCACATGCCGCCCGACAACTGCATCAGGCATGCGACACCTCCGGGAGGGCGCGCCGTGGGGCGAGTCGGGTGATGGCCAGCACGATGAAGAACAGCACGATCGGTACCAGCGCCATGGTTGCCGAGCCCGCGGTGCCGAGGTGGTAGCTGAGCGTCAGTCCAAGCCACACGGAGAACAGAGCGATGACGGCGGAGTAGATCATCATGCGAGGAACAGTGCGCGCGATCAGGCTCGCGGTGGCTGGAGGCCCCACGAGCAGGCCGAAGACCAGCAGCGTGCCGACCGACTGGTAACTGCCGATCACCGCGGCAGCGATGAGAACGAGCAGGGCGGCGTGTACACGCTTTGGTTTCATGCCCCACAGCTCGGCCTTCTCAGCATTGAAGCTCAAGGCGAGGAGTGGTCGGTAGAGCACGAGGGCCACGGCGATGACGATGATCGCGAGGATCGCCTGGCCGTACAGATCGCTGGTCGTCACGCCGAGGGCGTCGCCGAACAGGATGCTCGTCAGGCTTCCCGAATAGGTGTCGAGCCGGGAGATGATCACCACGCCGAGCGCGAGCATGCCCACGAACAGCAGGCCGATCGAGGTGTCCTCGCTCAAGACCGTCTGGCGGTTCACCACCTCGATGGCGAACACCATGACCCCCGCAGCGACGGCTGCGCCGATGAGTGGGTTGATGTCGAGCACCACTGCGGCGGCGATCCCGGGAACCACCCCGTGCACGAATGCATCCCCGAAGAAGCTCATCCCGCGCAGCACCAGCCAGGTGCCGACGACCGAAGTCATCAGAGCAGCAAGCGCGCCACCGAGCAGCGCGCGCTGCTGGAATGCGAGCGCGAACGGCTCGGTGAAGAACTCCACGTGAGCAGTGTTCCAGTTGGGTGGGGCTACTAGGAGGTCAATGCACCGGAGATGAGTTCGGCATTGGTGCGCATCATCGAGATGTAGTCCTCCGCGCCCGAACCAGGCTCACCCAGGCTGCCCACGTAGAGGTTCACCACCTGAACGTCTCCACCGACCTCGGCTGCCACGGCATCCGACAGCGCCGTCGGATCGGCGGTGTTGGCGAAGATCACCCGAACGCCCTCTTCCTGCATGGCCTTCACCAGTTCGGCTAGGTCCGCGCTGCTGGGCTCGGCCAGCGTGGTTCCCGCGGGGATAACCGTGCCGATCACCTCGTAGCCATAGACGTCGGCCAGGTAGCCGAGGGCATCGTGGTCGGTGACCAGGATGCGCCGGTCGGACGGAACCGACTCGAGCAGTGCCCGAACGTCGGCCTCGGCTGCGCGGATCTCGTCGGCGACCTGCGCGCCGCAGTCGGCGTAGGCCTGGCCGTTGTCGCTTGCGAGTTCGTCACCGATGATCTGCGCGGCGGTGGCCATGCGGTTCATGTCGAACCAGAAGTGCGGGTCCTCGCTGCCGTGGTCGTGGTCGTCTTCTTTGGCTTCGTCCTGGGCGTGTTCGTCGTCATGCGAGTGTTCATCATCGTGTGAGTGCCCGTCTTCCTTGGCCTCATCACCGTGATCGTGCTCATCACCGTGCTCGTCATGGCCACCCGCCCCAAAGGGAATCGGATCGACCAGGTCGGCTACCTCGATGACCATCGCGCCATCGGATTCGGCGTTCTCCAAAGCGTCGTCGAGTCCTGCTTCGAGTCCCAGTCCATTGGCGACGACCACCTGGGCTGTAACCATCTCGGCGACTTGGGCCGATGAGGGGGCGAAGTCGTGTGGATCGGCGCCGATGGGCATCAGCGTGATGGCCGTGGACTCGGGGTTCGCGCAGGCGAGGATCTCGGACACCACGCTGCCGAGCATCGTGGTGGTCGCCACCACGGACACGGGGGAGGAGTCGGTGGTCGAGCCCTGATCGCCGCCGTCGGCCGGCTCGCTGGCCGGCTCGCTGGCCGGCTCGCCGTCGGTTGTCTCTTCCGTGGCCACCTCGACTGGTTCGGTGGCGGATTCCTCACTCGAGCACGCGGTCAGCGGGGCGGCGAAGGCGAGGGCGAGGGCAGGGATGAGGACGAGTCGAGAGGTTCGCATGAGGGCAGTCTGCCCTTAATGGAAATGATTGTCAATATCAGAAGCGACCGAGGGCCTTGAGGACCGCAAGGCCGACCACGGCGAGCACGACCACCAGGCGGATCATGCGTCGACCGGGGCTCAGGACCGGCCAGGCGAGCAGCAACAACCAGCCCAGGAACGTGCCCACGATCAGCAGGAATAACGAGCCGAGGATCGCCAGAGGTCCGGTCAGGGTCAATCCGAGCAGCAAGCAGGCGGCTATCAGCACGACCAGCAGCCAGCGCGGAATCGCAAGGAGGCGCGACAGGATCGGGATGCTCGCGCGCTCGAGGTTTCCTCGTGAAGAGTCGCCTCGGGAAGAAGAAGGTGAGGGGTTGGGCTGACGGGGTTGCTGAGGGTGACCGGCGGGGTTGGGACCCTTGACGCCGGGTGGCAATTGCCCCTTCTTGCGGCGCTTCTTGTCAGCCATTGCGGATCCTTCGGGGTGCATTAGCGTCGCGGGTATGGACGCCCCTGTGAACTTCGACCTTTCGAGTTTCGAGCCTAGTGCGATGGGTGAAGCCGCACCCGTGCTGGTCGTCTCCCGGTATCGGGTGGAAGCCGATCGCGCCGCATGGCTCGTTCGGATGCGGGCGGCACTCGGCGTCCTGGGCGAGTCCGCCGGCTTCCTTCGCGGGCAGATTGCGCAAGCCACCGACGACGGCGCACTGATGGTGGTCTCGACCTCGTGGGCGAATGTCGGTGCCTATCGCAAGGCGCTGAGTCGCTTCGAGGTCAAGGCGCAGGTGATTCCGCTGCTGTCACAGGCCGTCGATGAAGCCAGTGCCTTCGAGGCCGTCGTCGTTCGCGATGAGTCCGGTGAGCACTTATTCGCCAGCGGTCTGGCTGCCGATCACGGTGATGTCGGTCTGGGTTCGGCGGCTGCGGCGTCGGTCGCGTCGATCAGTGGCGTCGAGTGATGAAGTTCGCGAACCTGGCCGACGCCGGGGATCGACTTGCGCCGCTGCTGATCGATCTGCCGCGCGATTCGCTGCTTATCGCGATCATGCCCAGTGGCATCGCCGTGGCCTGTCGGATCGCCAAGCAAACCCGCATGGACGTGGGCGCGGCGTTCCTAGAGCACGACGACGACGGAGTGCGGGTGAGTGAGTTGCCGCCGGTGGATGGTCGCACCGCGGTGATCGTCGACGACGGCATCGAAACGGGGACCGCCGTGCGCGCGGTTGTGCAGGCGGTTCGCGATGCGGGCGCCGCCCGGGTGATCGTGGCCATGCCGGTAGTGCCCAAGGAAGTCGAGGCGTGGCTGGCGCTGATGGTCGATCAGGTGATCGCGATCGATCGACCGCTCGCACGGCGCAGCCTTGCCTGGCACTACGAGGAGTTCGATCCGATCGACGATGAGATGGGCCGGTTCATCCTGGAGCGGCAGGCGTGGAAGCGCGGGTGGGTGACCGAGTGCGTGCCGAAGTC
>CAZQRR010000041.1:0-12838 GCA_964595675.1 uncultured Rubrivirga sp.
CACAACTACTTCCGCTGGGTGGAGTACTCGCTGTCCTCGTCGATCATGATCGTGCTGATCGCCCAGATCGTCGGCATCTCCGACGTGGCGGCCTTGATGGCCATCTTCGGCGTGAACGCGTCGATGATCTTGTTCGGTTGGCTGCAGGAGAAATACGAGCAGCCCGGTGGCGGCATGCTGCCCTTCATCTTCGGCTGTATGTCCGGGATCGTGCCGTGGCTGATCATCGTCGTCTGGGTGCTCGCACCCGGATCAGCCGAGAAGCCGGCGATTCCTGGCTTCGTCGTCGGCATTCTCATTTCGCTATTCATCTTCTTCAACTCGTTCGCGCTCGTGCAGTGGCTGCAGTACAAGAAGATCGGCAAGTGGCGGGATTACCTGCGCGGTGAGCGCAGCTACATCGTCCTCAGCCTGGTGGCCAAGACGGCGCTTGCGTGGCAGATCTTCTCCGGCACTTTGGTTCCCGCCTGAGGCCATCGATGGTTGAATGCCAGCCATGAACGCTGGCGCACATGATCGCGTGCGGGTGGAATTCCCTGCTGACACGGTCAATATGGCGATAGCCCGAACCGTGGCTGCCGCGATCGCAGCACGTGCGGACCTCACGCTCGATCAAGTCGAAGATGTCCGCTTGGCGATGGACGAGGCAACCGCGCACTTGATAAAGATCGCCCGACCGAATACGTCTATCGCCTGCGACCTGTGGATCGACGGGGCCACAGTGCATGCAGCCATCGAATGCACAACCGCTGCCTCCCCGCCACCGGAACCAGAGCCATTCGCTTGGACGGTCCTGACAGCATTGGTGAATTCGGTACAACTCGATGTTCAGGGATCTAATGCGGTTCTGCGCTGGAGCCTTGCCAGCGATCATTCACTTCACGCGTAATCGGCGCCCATGAGCCAGGGTCCGAATCGTCGAGCGATCGAAGATGCTCTCTTCGCGCAGTTGCACGATCCACAGACCTCTGTCGATGCCCGCAGGGCACTTCGTGATGAGCTGGTGGAGATGCACCTGCCGTTGGTGCGACACATCGCGCAGCGCTACGCCGATCGGGGCGAACCCTTGGACGACGTCGTCCAAGCCGGCAACCTCGGCCTGATCAACGCGGTGGATCGCTTCGACCCCGATCACGGCGTGGCCTTCTCGACCTATGCGGTTCCCACCATCATCGGGGCGATTCGGCGGCATTTCCGAGATGCGACGTGGTCGGTCAAGGTCCCGCGAAGGCTCCAAGAACTTCGCGGCCGCATCGATGGGGCGCATGATCAACTGGCCCAAGAACTCAGGCGATCACCCACGGTTGCGGAGATCGCCCAGCGAGCGGAGCTAGATCCCCAGGACGTACTGGACGCCCTCGAACTTGCTCGTGCACGCGAGACGGCTCCCTTGGATGGAAGCCCATCAGGGGGCACCTCCGATGGCGCGTCCGAGGGCACCTCACTCGCCGATCGGCTCGGGGATATCGATGCTTCCTTGACGGACGTGGAAGATCGCGCCACCGTCGAGCGGCTGATGAACACCCTGCCCGAGCGAGAACGCGCCATCGTCGCGATGCGATTCTTCGACGGCATGTCCCAGACGCAGATTGCCGACGAAGTCGGCATTTCCCAAATGCACGTTTCCCGGCTCCTATCCCAGTCCTTGACTCGACTTCGCAGTGAGGTCCTGCCATGAGCAGCACACCGACCGGGGACCTTCTGCGCTTGGCGAACTGGTGGCGGGAGCATGGCCCTCGAAGCGAGCGCCAGGTCGCCTGGATCGTCGACCCAGCCGACGCACAAGCCGCGAAGTCGGCCATCGATCACGCCGTGGATTCAGGCGCGACCTTGATCGCGCTGTTGGCGCGGGGAAATGAGATTGCGGCACGCACCGCGATTTGCGTGGGCGCCAAGGTCACCCCCGTCCACGTGCGGGACCAACCGGACTCGATGAGCGACTTCGCATGGATGGGCGAGGTCGCTGCCATTCGAGACATGCGCGCATCCGGCGATGGCGCCACCACCGATCCCCTGATCCACGCTGCCGCTTCCGCACTTGCCGCTGCGCGAAGCCGCGCGACCCCGGTGATCTTCGATGGTCTAACGGCGCACGCCGGTGCGATGGTCACAGGGTCGTTCGACGCTTCCTGGCTTCCAGCGTCGACATCGACCGATCCGGCGATCACCGTCGCGCAAGGGTTCTGGCGAGTGCAACCGGCGTTGGATCTTCACCTGCGAAGCGAGGACGACCTCGGCATTCGTGCCGTTCTCGCGCTCCTTGGTCTTGTCACGACCGACGACTAGCGCACCCGCGAGGGGACGAACGGCGGCTTGACGACCGTGAAGGGCGTGCTGCGTCCGCGGATGTCCACCAGCACCTCGTCACCGATCTCCACACGCGAATCCAGCAAGGCCAAGGCGATACCCACCCGCTGCGTCGGTGAGAACGTTCCACTGGTGACCTCGCCAACGTCCTCGCCCGCGGCGTCGGTCACCTGCATGTGCGGGCGCGGGATGGCGCGCCCCTCGGCCCGAAGTCCCCGAAGGCGGCGCGCGGGTCCGCTCTCGCGCTGAGCTGTCAGCACGTCCTTGCCCGCGAAATCGGGCTTATCCCAGCCGACCGCCCAGGACAGGCCAGCTTCCACGGGCGAGATCGTCGGTGAGATGTCCTGGCCGTGCAGCGGGTAACCCATTTCGGTGCGCAAGGTGTCGCGCGAACCCAAGCCAGCCGGTCCCCCGCCGAGCTTGCGCGCCTCCTCGACGATCGCATCCCATAACTCCACCAGCGCATCGACCGGCGCGATGACCTCGAAGCCGAGTTCCCCGGTGTATCCCGACCGACACACGAGGACCTCTCGGGCGGCGAACGAACCCGTGACAACGGACATGTAGTCATGTTCGTTGGGTAGCCCCACGGCGCGGAGGACTTCCGCTGATCGCGGACCTTGGACGGCGATGATCCCGAGTTCGTCGTGTTGGTCTTCGATGCTCAGGCCGTCGGGCACATCGCGCTGCAAAGCGGCGACCACCTTCGATGCATTCGCCGCGTTCGGGACGATGAAGACGTCGTCGTCGCCAAGTCGGTAGACGATGAGATCGTCGATGATGCCGCCGTCGTCGGTGCACAGCATCGAGTACTGCGCTTGACCATCTTCGATGCGATCGAGGTCATTCGCGAGAAGCGAGTTCACGAACGCACGCGTGCCGGCACCGCGGATTCGAATCTTGCCCATGTGGGACACGTCGAACACACCGACCGCTTCGCGCACCGCGGTGTGCTCGGTGACCGTTCCTACGTACTCGATCGGCATGTCCCAGCCACCGAAGTCGGCCATCTTCGCTCCGAGCTCGAGGTGCCGGGGATGCAAGGGAGTCTTTCGCGCCATGGACGGACCGTATCGACTCGACGCGTGTGTTCCGCAGGAGAGCCAATACCCTGTCGCGCATGTCCACATTGACCGTCACCACCACCAAACCCGCTGCCACGAGTGCCGATGCGCTGCTCGTGCCCATCACTCCCGGTCGAGGCAAGAAGTTGTCCGCCCACGGCGCGGGTCTCACCGCCGCGCAAGGCTCGAAGATCGCCCAGACCCTCCAAGCGATGGGCGCCACCGGTAAGGCGGGCGAGACCACGCTCATGCCGTCGCCGACCGGCTTCAAGGCCACGGTGATCGTGGGAGTGGGACTCGGTGATCGCAGCAAGGACGGCGGCGGCGAGCAGTTGCGCCGGGCCTACGGCAACGCGATCCGTGCGCTCTCCGGTCGGCGCAAGGTCGCGGTCGTGACCCCTGACGACGACCCCTCGACCGTTGCGTCCGTCGCGATGGCCACCCGCCTCGCGGCGTACTCCTTCGCGGACTTCAAGTCCGACCCCACCAAGCCCGTCGAGACGATCGCGATCCTGCTTCCCTCGAATGATCTGCGGCCCGTGGTCGATCGGGCTGAGACGATCGCAGCATCCGTGCTGTTCGCGCGCGATCTGGTCAACACCCCCCCGAACGCACTAGCCCCTGCCGACCTGGTCGAGGCGGCCCGGGACGCGGTGGCCGATCTGCCTGTCAAGGTGAAGATCTGGGACGAGAAGGCGCTCGAAGCCGACGGTTGCGGGGGCATCCTGGGAGTGGGCAATGGCTCGAGCAGGCCACCCCGATTGGCGCGCATGACCTACAAGCCCCGGGGCGCGAAGGCGCATCTGGCCTTGGTCGGCAAAGGCATCACCTTCGACACCGGCGGCATCTCCATCAAGCCGGCCGCGAACATGGACGAGATGAAGGCGGACATGTCCGGAGCAGCCGCGGTCATCGCGGCCGTGCAGGCGATCGCGGCGTTGGAGCTTCCCATCGCGGTGACCGGGTGGGTGCCGAGTGCGGAGAACATGCCCAGCGGCACCGCGCAACGACCGGGCGACGTTCTCACCACCTACGGCGGCAAGACCGTAGAGGTGTTGAACACCGACGCCGAAGGCCGGCTGATCCTCGCCGACGCGCTAGGTATGGCGGTCGAGGAATCACCTGACCTGATCGTGGACGTCGCGACGCTCACCGGGGCTCAACGCATCGCCTTGGGTTCACGCACCGCTGGCGTGATGGCCAACGACGACGACGCACGCACCCGGGTCATCGACGCAGCCGATGCCGCGGGTGAGGCGATGTGGCCGATGCCGCTGCCGGAGGACCTGCGCCCGTCGTTGGATTCCGCCACTGCGGACATCGCCAATATCGGTGATCGACTCGGGGGCATGCTCTCGGCCGGAGTGTTTCTCAAGGAGTTCGTGCCCGAGGGCCAACCGTGGGTGCACATCGACATCGCCGGGCCGGCCTACAACGAGAAGGCGGCCTACGGCTACACCCCCAAGGGCGGAACCGGAGCCGCAGTACGAACATTCGTCGAACTCGCGGAGAACATGTCCCGGGACTGATGTTCACGCCGCGATGAGGCGGTGGAAGGATGGGGCCATTCTCGATTCAGTGCGCAGCGACTAGGAGTGAGCACGGTGCCCCAGGCAGACCTCGTCATTCTCGGAGGGGGCAGCGGCGGCTACGCCTGCGCCCTCCGGGCAGCAGAACTCGGCAAGTCCGTCATCCTCATCGATGCGGACAAACTCGGTGGCACCTGCCTGCACCGTGGCTGCATCCCCACCAAGGCGCTCCTGCACGCCGCCGAGGTGGCTGACGCAACGCGCGAGTCCGAAGCCTTCGGCGTGAACGCGACCTTCGAGGGCATCGACATGCCACAGGTGAACAAGTACCGCGATGGTGTCGTCGGTCGCCTCTACAAGGGACTGCAAGGCCTGATCAAGTCCCGCGGGGTGACCCTCGTCGAGGGCTACGGACGCATGGTGGGCCCGAAGACGATCGAGGTGAACGGCGAGCAGTACACCGGGGAGAACCTGGTGCTGGCCACAGGTTCGTACGCCAAGACGATTCCCGGACTGGACATCGGCGGCCGCATCATGACCTCCGACCAAGCCCTGAACCTCGACTACGTCCCGGCCAAGGTGATCGTCCTCGGCGGCGGGGTGATCGGCGTGGAGTTCGCCAGCGTCTGGCGTTCCTTCGGATCCGAGGTGACCATCATCGAAGGCCTGCCCCACCTGGTTCCCAACGAGGACGAAGCGTGCTCCAAGGCCCTCGAACGCGCGTTCAAGAAGCGCGGCATCGACTTCTCCCTCGGCGTGAGGTTCGCCTCGGCAACGCAGGACGACTCGGGCGTGCACGTGACCTTGGAGGACGGCAAGGCCTTCGACGCAGATCTGTTGCTGGTGGCAGTGGGTCGCGGACCGAAGACGGACGGCATGGGGTACGAGGACCAGGGCATCGCCATGGAACGAGGCTGGGTCCTGGTCAACGAGCGACTTCAAACCAACCTGCCGGGCGTCTACGCCGTGGGCGACATCACTCCAGGGCTGCAACTGGCCCACCGCGGTTTCCAGCACGGCATCTTCGTGGCCGAGGAGATCGGTGGACTGGACCCGATGCCGATCCCCGATGTGAACATCCCGCGCGTCACTTACTGCGAACCCGAGGTGGCCAGCGTCGGTCTGACCGAGGCCGAGGCGATCGAGCAGCACGGCAAGGACGCCATCACGTCCTACGAGTACAACCTCGGCGGCAACGGCAAGAGCCAGATCCTGGGCACCGCCGGCTTCATCAAGCTCGTGCAACTCACCGACGGACCGGTGATCGGGGTTCACATGGTCGGATCGCGCATGGGCGAACAGATCGGTGAGGCGCAACTCATCGTCAACTGGGAAGCCCATCCCACGGATGTCGCGACCCTCATTCACGCTCACCCCACCCAGAACGAAGCGATGGGCGAGGCTCACCTTGCCCTCGCCGGCAAACCCCTGCACGCGCACGCGTAACCACAACACCCGCACCCACAAGGAGCCCTCATGCCGGTCACCGTGACCATGCCGCAACTCGGCGAGAGTGTCACCGAAGGCACCATCACCCGCTGGCTCAAGGCGGTGGGCGACGCCGTCGTGGCCGACGAGCCGCTCGTGGAGGTGTCGACCGACAAGGTCGACACCGAGATCCCAGCACCGGCATCGGGGGTCCTGCTCAGCATCGACGCCGCAGAGGACGCGGTGGTCGAGGTCGGCGGAACATTGGGCGTGATCGGTGAATCCGCCGATTCAGTTCCGGCACCGCAGGAACCTGCGGCTCCGGTCGCCAGTGAGCCAGCTGCTCCTGCACCAACCACCGAGGCGGTTCCTACGCCCGCGCCTACTGCAGCTAGCGCACCGGCGTCCAGCAACGAGGTAGTCGTCGTCCTTCCGGCGCTCGGCGAGAGCGTCAGCGAAGGCGTCATCACCCGCTGGCTGAAGTCGGTCGGTGATGCCGTCGCCGAAGACGAGCCTCTCGTGGAAATCTCCACGGACAAAGTCGACACCGAGATCCCCGCACCCGTTGCCGGCACGCTGACCTCGATCGCCGTCGAAGCCGATGGCACGGCGGAGGTCGGGGCCGAGATCGCCCGCATCAGCACCGGCGCTTCTTCGCCTACTGCGCCCTCCCCCGCCGCTCCGGCTCCGGCTCCAGCTCCTGCTGCACCCGCCCCCGCCGCTCCGGCTCCGGCTCCAGCTCCTGCTGCACCCGCACCTGCCGCTCCGGCTCCCGCTTCGCCCGCCAACGCCGAGGCAGCGAGCGGCTCGTATGTGACTCCGTTGGTGCGACGGCTGGCGGCCGAGAACAACGTCGACCTGTCGAGCATCACCGGCACCGGAGTCGGTGGACGCATCCGCAAGGCCGACGTCCTCGCAGCTGTGGAGGTACGCCAGGCTCCGCCCGTTGCGGCAGCCACGACCACGACCCCTGCAGCCACCGGTGCACCGGCTCCTACGCCACCGGCGCCGAGCAGTTCCGCGCTTCGTGGTCGGACCGAGAAGATGAGCAGACTGCGCCGCGTGATCGCCGAACGCATGGTGGAGTCGCTTCAAACGTCAGCGCAGCTCACCACGGTGGTGGAGGTGGATGTCACACGCATCGCAGCCCTTCGCCAGCGAGTGAAGGGCGACTTCGAGGCGCGCGAGGGCGTGAAGCTCAGCTTCCTGCCGTTCTTCTGCAAGGCCGCGGTCGAGGCACTCAAGGTCTACCCGCAGATAAACGCCTCTATCGACATTGAGGCCGGCACCGTGACCTATCACGAGTCGGAGAATCTCGGTATTGCAGTCGATACCGACCGAGGTCTGCTCGTTCCGGTCATCCGCGACGCCGGTGACCTCAACATCGCAGGCATCGCGCGCCGCATTGCCGACCTCGCCGAGCGCACGCGGACGAACAAGGTCGCTCCCGACGAGTTGTCCGGTGGCACCTTCACCGTGACCAACACCGGCAGCCGGGGTGCGTTGTTCGACACCCCGATCGTCAACATGCCGAACGTCGCGATCCTCGGTACCGGCTCGGTCGTCAAACGCCCCGTGGTGATCAGCGATCAGGGTCAAGACGTCATCGCGATCCGCTCGATGGTCTATCTGGCGCTGTCCTACGACCACCGGATCGTCGATGGCGCGGACGCAGCCCGCTTCCTCGGGGCCGTCAAGTCCCGGCTGGAAGATGGTGCCTTCGAAGCGGAGTTGGGCGCCTGAGGTTGTTCCAGCGCACCCCGATGGAGTAACCACCCGCCCCGTCCGACACTATGAAGGAACGCGCCCCGGAAGGGGTCTTTCCTAGGGGAGTCGAACCCGCATGCTGACAAGCGCGCTGCTGTTCGCCGGCTCGATGGTGGGCATCATCGTGTTGGCTCGTTTCGCGCTCTACGAGCCCGCCCAGAAACTCGCTCGGGCTGCAAACTTGTCGCGATCGGCTACCGGGCAGATGCTCGGTTATCTCACGAGCGCACCGGAATTGGTGGCAACGGTGTTCGTCGCCGCCACCGGTTTGTTCGCGGTCGTCAGTTACAACATCCTCGGCAGCAACATCGTCAACGTCTTCCTTGCTTTGATCGCGGCCTTGTGGTTCAAGCAGGTCCGCACGCTGGGAGGTGGGGGATTCCGATTCGAGCAGGCGATCATCGCCGCCAGCATCGCGATTCCCATCGCCCTCCTGGTCACTGGGCAAGACAGTGCCCTATGGAGCGGCATCGCCCTGTTCGCCGGCTACATCGCCTATCTATTCGTGATGCGCAAGCGTCATCAGGCGGGTCCACCCGTGGAGCTGGAAGATGCCGATGAACCGTGGGCGGACGGCAAACCGCGCGTGGTGGTGCAGATCCTCATCTTGGTCGTGGGCCTAGCGGGTCTGTACCTACTGGGCGACGTCCTAGGAAATGCGATCTACGACCTGGGCGTGGCCTTCGCCGTTCCCGTGGTTGTTCTCGGCGGCCTGACTGCAGTAGCGACGAGTTTGCCGGAGCTCACGACCTTCTTCGCTTCCTACGCAGCCCATAAGCGTGCTGGCACCGATGGCAACGCCGAGGTCATGCACAACATGATGGCCAGCAACGTGGTGAACCTGCTCCTCATCCAGGCCATCGGCGTGGGCATCTTCCAAGCCTTCGCGTGATCGCCACGGGGAACCGAGGAGCCGACCGCAGCAACATGCGACATGCTTGAGCCATGAAGGTCGCCATCACAGGAGCATCCGGTCTGATCGGCTCCGCCCTCGTTCCGCACCTGCGAGCTCGCGGAGACGAGGTGCTGCGATTGGTCCGTCGACCGGCCACCGCACCGGACGAAGTGCGTTGGGATCCCCAAGCCGGGACGGTCGACCTCGAGGGCCTCGCCGGCATCGACGCAGTGGTGCATCTCGCCGGAGCCGGAGTTGGTGATCATCGGTGGACCGATGCCTACAAAAGGGAGATCCTCGACAGTCGCGTCCAGGGCACCCACACGATCGTGCAGGCCATGACCGCACTGGATCCGCGACCGCGAACGCTGGTCGCCGGCTCGGCCATCGGTTGGTACGGCGACACCGGCGATCGCGCTGTCGATGAGAGCGCACCCGCGGGAACGGGTTTTCTCGCCGACGTCGTGCGGGCATGGGAAGCAGCCGCCGATCCCGCGCAGGAGGCGGGCATTCGAGTGACGCATGCGCGGACGGGTTTGGTGGTAGCCAAGGAAGGTGGTGCCTGGGCCAAACTGTTCCCCATCTTCAAACTCGGCCTCGGCGGCAAACTCGGATCCGGTCGGCAGTACTGGTCGTGGATATCGCTGCGCGATGAGATCAAGGCACTCACCTACCTCCTGGACAACGAATCGATGGTCGGTCCGGTGAACTTGACCGGCCCTGCGCCGGCTACGAACGCGGAAGTCACCTCGGCGATGGGAACCGTTCTGGGTCGACCCACCCTGTTTCCGGTACCGGCGTTCGCGTTGAAGACGGTCCTAGGTGAGTTCTCCACGGAGATCCTCAGCAGCGCGCGAGTGATACCGGCCGTCTTGGAATCGTCCGACTTCTCGTGGGAGGACCCGACGGTGGAGTCGGCAATCCGTTCCGCCCTGAAGTAGCGACAGCGGCCACAGCATGACAACGCGCGAACCATGACCCAGCGTTACGACGCCGTGATCGTCGGTGCCGGCTTGTCAGGTCTGGCAGCGGCGCGCCAACTATCCATTCACGGAGCCCAGGTGTGCGTGGTGGAGGCCACGGACGGCGTGGGTGGGCGCGTTCGTAGCGACCGGCTCGACGGATTCATCCTCGATCGCGGCTTCCAGCTCTACAACCCGGCTTACCCGGAAGCGGCGCGGGTGCTCGACCACGAGGCACTCGATCTGAGGCCGTTGGTTCGCGGCATGGATCTGGTGCGCTCGACGCGACGCGGACGAAAAGTGGTGAAGTTGGGAGATCCACGATCGCCTTCGAACTGGCACCTGTCTGCGCTGTCGCGTGGTGTCGGCACCATCGCAGGGAAGGCGGCCTTCGCAACGTACGCACTCAAGGCGTCACGACTCCGCGGCCGGCAATTCGATGAAAGACCCGATGAGCCCGCCCAAGTCGCACTGGCTCGCGCGGGAATCGACGCAACGATGATCGATGAGGTCCTCAAACCCTTCCTGACCGGCGTGTTCCTCGAACCTCACTTGATGACCTCCCGCAGGTTCATGGATGCGGTCCTCGCGAGTTTCGTCACGGGCACCCCATCGCTGCCCGCACAGGGCATGCAGGCAATCCCCGATCAGCTGCATCACGCGTTGCCCGAGGGAGTAGTGCACCTGGGTCGCCCCGCTCGAGGCGTGCGTGCCGACCACGTCGATACCGACGACGGCCGCCTCGACGCACGCGTGGTGATCGTGGCGACTGACGCACCCACCGCCGCCGATCTGTTGCCAGGGAGCGACATCCGAACCGCCGGTAATTCGGTCACGACCTGGTACCACGCCGTTGCCGACGCCGATCTCGGTTCACCGCTCGCCGGCGGACGCAGCGTCCTGACCCTCGATGCGCACCCACGAGGACCGGTCATCAATTCCGTTCCGCTGAACTACGCCGTACCCACCTACGCCCCGGCCGGCACGACCTTGGTCTCGTCGTCGACCCTGGGAGTCCACGGCGCGACGGAGGCCGAGGTCCGCGAGCACCTGACCCACCTGTACGGCATGAGCACGTCGCGATGGGAGCTCCTCGCCCGATACGACATCCTGTACGCGCTTCCTTCGATGCGACCGCCCCTGACCATCGCATCGAGACAGCCGGACCACCCGGTGATCCTCGCCGGTGATCACACCGCCACCGCGAGCATCCAGGGCGCCATGGTCAGTGGGCGCAAGGCGGCCGACCGCGCCCTTGACCGGCTCGGCATCCGAAGGCCGGACGACCATAGGGTTGTCGTGTGACCTCGATTTCGACGGGATTCGTAACCTCCGATACCCGCATCGAGCGGGTGGGATTCGGCGCGGACGCCGTCGACTACCAACGCGGCTGGCAACTGCAGCGCGACATCCACACGAGCGTGGTCGAAGGTGCTCCGGACACCGTGCTGCTGCTCGAGCACAACGCGGTCTACACGGCGGGCCGCCGCACCGAGGATTTCGAGCGCCCCCTCGACGGCACCCCTGTCGTGGATGTGGATCGCGGCGGGAAGATCACCTGGCATGGGCCCGGGCAACTCGTGGGCTATCCGATCGTCCGACTTCCCGATCCCATCGATGTCGTCGCGTACGTCCGACGTATCGAGGCGATGCTGATCGAGGTATGCCGGGAGTTCGATGTTCCGGGCGTGCAGATCGAAGGACGCAGCGGTGTGTGGATCGCCGCCGACCACCGAGGTCCGGACCGAAAGGTCGCCGCCATCGGCATCCGCGTTGCCCAAGGCGTGACCATGCATGGCTTCGCGCTCAACTGCGATTGCGATCTGGCCGCCTTCGACCGGATCGTGCCGTGTGGGATCTCCGATGCGAGCGTCACGACCCTGAGCAAGGAAACGGGGCGGACCATCACCGTGCAGGAGGCGCTCCCCTACGTCGAGGAGCGCTTGCACCTGCTGGCGGGAGGGAACAGATGAGCGTCTACTCCGGAACCGACGGCCAAGGGCGCAAGATGCTGCGCATCGAGGCCCGCAATGCGGAAGTTCCCATCGAACGCAAACCTCCGTGGATCAAGACGCGCATGCGCACCGGGCCGGAGTACCAGCGCATCAAGGATCTGGTGAAGAGCGAGGGTCTGCACACCGTCTGCCAGGAAGCCGGCTGCCCGAACATCTTCGAATGCTGGGAGGACCGCGAGGCAACCTTCCTCATCGGCGGCGAGCAATGCACCAGGCGCTGCGACTTCTGTCAGATCGACACCGGCAAGCCCGCACCGCTCGACACCGATGAGCCGCGGCGCGTTGCCGAGTCCGTCAGCACCATGGGGCTTCGCTACGCGACCGTTACCGGCGTTGCCCGCGACGACCTTCCCGATGAGGGGGCCTGGCTGTATGCCGAGACCGTGCGGACCATCCACGGATTGGGTATCGGCACCAAGGTCGAGTTGCTTATCCCGGACTTCTCCGGCAATCCCGAACTTCTCGGCGAGGTCTTCGACGCGCAGCCCGAAGTCCTCGCCCACAACGTCGAGACCGTCCCGCGCATCTTCAAGCGCATTCGCCCGGCCTTCCGATACGAGCGCAGCCTCGATGTGATCACCCAGGCCCGCGAGTTCGGCCTGGTGACCAAGAGCAACCTGATCCTCGGCATGGGTGAGCACCGCGAGGAGGTCGAACAGGCCCTACGCGACCTGCACCAAGCGGGCTGTGAATTGATCACCATCACCCAGTACCTGCGGCCCACGCCGCGTCACCATCCAGTCGAGCGGTGGGTCAAGCCGGAGGAATTCGTCGAACTCGCCGACGTCGCCACCGAGATCGGTTTCTCCGGCGTGATGAGCGGGCCACTCGTGCGCTCGAGCTACCGCGCCGGACGCCTGTACGAGCAAGC
>CAZQRR010000042.1:0-6768 GCA_964595675.1 uncultured Rubrivirga sp.
TCGGCCAGGACCGCATGCGCTTCCCCTTCCCCCGGCAACGCCGCGACCGCCGACTGTGCATCGCCGACTTCTACAAGCCCCACCCCGGCACCACGGATCCGAATGACTTCGACGTCGTGGCGTTCCACGTGGTCACGATGGGACAGGCGGCATCGGAAGCAACCGGTCGGCTATTCGAATCCGACTCCTACCGCGACTATCTGGAGTTGCACGGCCTGAGCGTGCAACTCACCGAGGCCCTGGCCGAGTACTGGCACGCGCGCATCAGGCAGGAGTGGGGCCACGATGACGAGGACGCCCCGGACATGGACACCCTGATCGCGAAACAGGGTTACCGCGGATCGCGGTACTCCTTCGGCTATCCGGCCTGCCCGGACCTCGAACTTCAGGTCGGGTTGATGGATCTGCTCGAGCCGGGCCGGATCGGCGTTGAACTCAGCGAGGAATTCCAGTTGCACCCCGAGCAGTCGACGAGCGCGATCATCGTCCACCACCCCGAGGCGAAGTACTTCAACGCTACTTAGCGACTACCAATTCACGAGGCGTTCACGCGTTGAACTCTGTCCAGTAGGACCCTGTTCGCTGAGTGATCATTTGTTATCTCACCGTTATCTGATGCTTGCGATCCGTTAGTCGAACTGTCACGCGGCTTTCCGCCTTCTGATCCTCCTGCGTTACCACCGTGCAGTTGATTTGCGCGGTCGAGTTCGACAACCAAGTTCTAGAGAGGACAGCAATGCGTAGAGCAAAGTTCATGGTGCCGCTGATGCTCTCAGCAGCACTCGTTATCTCTGCTTGCTCGTCCGGTGACAGCGCATCCGAATCCACGGCTTCGGAGACGACTGCTGCCGAGACGACCACAGAGGCAGCACCCGCGGAGACTGCTGCCGAGACGACCACAGAGGATGCTTCCGGTGAAGTCTTCTGTGGCAACACGGTTGAGGAGATCGCCGCGGCGGCACAGGCCGAAGGCCAGGTCAACCTGATCGCTCTCCCTGACACCTGGGCGAACTACAAGGGGATCTTGGAATCCTTCCGCGAGAAGTACGGCATCGAGGCGCCGGTCGCCAACCCCAATGCTTCATCTGCTGACGAACTAACCGCAGCGCGGACGCTCGCCGGACAGCCAGACATGCCCGACGCGTTCGATATCGGGCCGTCATTCATCCAGGAAGCTCTCGATGAGGGCTTGATCACGTCTTACCAGACCACTAACTGGGATGAGATTCCTGACAACCTCAAGGGACCGAACGGCGAGTGGATCGGTTCGTACTACGGCATCATGGCCATCGCCACGAACACCACAATCGTTCCGAATGCTCCTCGCACCTGGGCTGACCTGAAGAAGCCCGAGTACAAGGGCATGGTCACCTTGAATGGTGATCCCCGTGAAGCCGGTGCCGCCTTCGCTGCCGTGGTCGCTGCCTCACTCGCCAATGGCGGTTCCTACGACGACCTCATGCCCGGCATTGAGTATTTCGCCGAGTTGAAGTCCTTGGGCAACCTCCAGACGATCGATGTAACCGAGGCAGCGTTGCTGTCCGGTGAGGTACCCATCGCCCTCGACTGGACGTACAACTTCCCTGGCCTGCAGGCGCAACTTGCTGAAGTTGGCTTCGACATGGAGGTTGTGATCCCGGCCGACGGCCTTTACGGCGCCTACTACGCACAGATGCCTGTTGCTAACAGCCCGCATCCGTGCGGCGCCCGGCTTTGGATGGAGCACATCACCGGCAACGATGGCGCACTCGGTTACCTCGAAGGTGGTGCGATCCCCGCACGACTGGCCGCCATGCTCGAAGCTGGCGTGATCCCAGAAGAGGCAACCGCGAACCTGCCTCCGGCTGAGGACATCGCGAAGATCTCCTTCCCCACCGCGGAGCAGACCGAGGTGATGAAGGCCCAGCTCACCGAGAACTGGGGCCCGATGGTCGCTGACGCATAAACAGTTGGCAAGGAAGTTGGGGGTGGCGCACATTGCGTCACCCCCAACTCGTGAAGCATCCAAGGCAGGTGACGTGAAACGTATTCACCCGGACACCCGTATCGGGCTGCTCGTTGCGTTGCCCTTTCTTGCGTTCGTTGGCCTGTTCCTGCTCTACCCCACCTTCGCCATCATCTATTCCGCCTTCACCCCGGGCGGTGATTTGACGCTGTCGGGCTTGGGTCGCGCATTGTCCGGCTCGTACCGTCAGGGCTTCATCAACTCAATTGCTCTAGCAGCTACCACCGCGGTAATCGGCGGGATCATCGGCCTGACGCTTGCAGCAGTGATGCGGACCCTTGAACGACCTCGCTGGCTTCACTCGACGTTGGATTCTTGGTCGGCCGTCGCCTCCCAACTCGGAGGGGTTCCCCTTGCATTCGCATTCATCGCAGCCATCGGGACCCAAGGAATCCTTACGAAACTGTTCAATCAGATCGGCATAAATATCAACGACCTTGGCGTCTCACCCACAGGCTTCTGGGGACTGGTGGTGGTCTATCTCTACTTCCAGATACCGCTGATGTTCCTCGTGTCGCTCCCCGCACTCAATGGGCTGCGTCGCACATGGCGTGAAGCCGCTGCACTCATGGGTGCCTCGGGCGTCCGCTACTGGCTGCGCGTGGGCATTCCGATCCTCACACCTGCTGCGCTGGGTGGGATGCTGCTGCTGTTCGTCAACTCATTCGCGGCGTACGCAACTGCCTACGTTCTCAACCCGGGCGGAGCGCTCGTCCCGCTCCAGATTCGCTTTCTCCTTCAGGGCAATGTCATCTCCGGAGAGGAAGACTTGGGCTACGCAATCGTCACCTGGGTAATCACCCTCTTACTCGCTAGCCTCTTCCTTCTGACGTACCTGCAACGACGAACCCTTCGTTGGACGCAGTCATGAAGACAGCCCTGAAGTGGGCCTTCCTCGGGGCTCTCGCCGCGTTCTTCATCGTGCCGCTTCTCGCCATGGCCCGATTCGCCTTCCAGTCGGTGCCGGTAATCCTGCTGAACACAGAGACGGCTTTACAGGGCTGGTCCATCGACCCCATCATCGCCGCCGCGCGCGAACCTCAGATGTGGGCAGCGTCGCGAACCTCCGTCCTACTGGCCATCTTCACCATCGTGCTGACCCTTCTCCTCCTCATTCCACTAGCTATCGTCACCGAGATCAAGGCACCGCATCTTCGCCCGTTGCTTACTGCCTTGACCCTGCTTCCCTGGGTTGTTCCACCCATCGCACTGGTTGTTGGAGTAGCTGTCACCTTCAGAACCGGCGCCCCATGGTTCCTCGCAAGCGTCTTCTCACTCGTCCCGTTCTACGCACTGTGGGCCATGCCCTTCACGTACAGAGCACTCGACGCTGGTTTGCAGGCAATTAACGTAAGAACGCTCTACGAAGCGGCCCGCAGCATGGGGGCGCCGTTACCGACGATCGTGATGCGGGTCATCTTGCCGAACATGACGGCATCGATCGTCGCCGCAGCCGCCCTCACTACAGCCCTCGTTCTCGGTGAATTCGCCTTCGCTTCGCTGCTCCTGAAGGAGACCTTGCCCACGTTCATGGTGAACTTCCAACAAAGTCAGGCTCGAGCCGGCCTGGCACTGGCACTCGTAGTGCTTCTGCTCACCGCACTGGCCATCAGCCTCGTCGTCCGAGTTCTGCGACGTCGCGGTTTAACCGTTCAGACAACTGGCTTGTAGAGATAGGTGGAGGGATAGTGGCTGCTGTTGACATGGCAAACGTGCGCAAGACTTTCGGTGCCTCAGTTGCTTTGGAGGACTTCACCATCGATATTCGATCCGGTGAACTCGTCTGCCTCCTAGGGCCGAGCGGATGTGGAAAGACCACGGCGCTTCGGATTCTCGCCGGCTTTGAGCGCGCCGACGGTGGCCGGATTACGGTAGATGATCAAGACATAACGAAGGTCGCCGTGGAGAAGCGCAACTTCAGCATGGTCTTTCAGGACTACAGCCTCTTTCCCAACATGACGGCCCGTCAGAACATCAACTTCGCGCTCAAGTCCCGGAAGATCGAGCAGAACAAGCGTGTAACCATCATTGAACGGATGCTGGCAGTGACGGCTCTGGAAGATCAAGCTGACAAGTACCCGCATCAAATGTCGGGTGGGCAAAAGCAAAGGGTCGCCCTAGCGCGCGCCATCGCCACATCACCGAGGGTTCTGCTGCTGGACGAACCACTATCGGCTCTAGATGCGAAGGTGCGGGAGTCACTGCGTGAAGAGATCCGTCGCCTGCAACGCGAAATCGGAGTAACCACGGTGTTCGTTACGCACGATCAGCACGAGGCGCTTGCGATCGCCGATCGAGTGGGCGTGATGAGCAATGGGCGCTTGGAGCAGATTGCCACACCTAGGGAGTTGTACGAGACACCCGTCAATCCCTTCGTGGCCACCTTCATTGGGTCGATCAACAAAGTTCCAGCGATCGGCAACTCTGACGGAAACTGGGAGTGCTGGGGTTCCGTGCTCACGGGCAGCAGAAGCAGCACTCTCGGGGAATCGGTCATGGTTGGCGTCAGACCAGAGGACATTCGGGTAGCGGCTGAACCCGATGGTTCAGCGATCCTGACCGACGTGAGTTTCCTCGGCCCGATTACGCGGGTCAGCATCACACTCGAACGAGGGGACACTGTGGTGGTTGATGTGATGAGTGCTGAGTGTGGCGATTTACACCCAGGGCAGAAAGTGCGGCTGACCCTTCGGCCCGAGGTGCGAAGGGTCGTCGTCTTCTAGTTTTGTTTGCTCACACCGCTTACCTGTAGGAGTCATCTTGCCCAAGACCACACGCGACCAACGCATTGTTCGTGGCGAACCCAATTCCCTCGGGTGGCGCGAACTCAGTGAGGCGCCCGGCGAGAGCGACGCGACACCTACGGGTGTCGGCACGGTTATCGGCTGTATTTGGCACCTATCGGACCTGCACTTGTGCGATGCGGAGTCACCGGCACGCATCGAGTACTTGGATCGCTTTGCTGATCCGGACTCTCCCTACAGGGATGAGATCGATGAGGTGGGTACGTACCGGCCCCAGGAGATCCTCACCGTTCAGGTTGCCGCCACGATGCTGGAGACCGTCAATTCGATCGACCGTGGCCCACTCACTGATGCCCCTATCGATGCGCTCTTGGTTACAGGCGACATAACTGACAACGCCCAAACGAACGAATTGTCTTGGTACCGGACCCTCATCGAGGGTGGGACGGTCGAGCCCGGAAGCGGTGGACCACATAGTTCGTGGGTTGGGGTGAGCTCGTCCGAGACCTGGGACGAGCACTACTGGCATCCAGACGGTCCACCCAGCGGCCAATCGGAGGATCGACCTACTCAACTCTTCGGCTATCCGCGCGTTCCAGGGCTGATTCAAGCTTCTCGCCGACCGATCACCTCACCCGGTTCCGCATACCCCGTGCTGAGCGTGCACGGAAACCACGATGCCCTCCTCCAAGGCACGGTTTTCCCCGACCCACCGCTGCGCGAGTACGCAACCGGCGACGAAGTGATCGAGCGGCTATCGGAGGGATTCGACCCGACATTGATCGCATCGGCAGTTGCACCGAATGGGCCGGCGGACTACGTCATCGACCCTGATGCACCGCGCCGGAAGATCACTGCTGATGCCTCCAGGGCCATCGTGGAGCCCGGAGACTTCGCGACAGCGATGGGACGCTCCACCAACCATTGGACCCAAGACGTGGGTCAACTGCGAATCGTTTCTCTCGATACAGTCAACCCTTACGGAGGCTGGCAGGGCTCGTTGGATGAAGCCCAGTTCACCTGGTTGACCGAGCAACTCGAACACTCGCGCAATCACATCGTGGTGATCGCGTCTCACCATCCATCGCCCACAATGACCAACAGCTACTCCACCGACGGTTCGCGGCGCATCCTCGGCGACGAGGTTATTCAGCTACTGCTTCGCTATCCCAATGTGGTGCTGTGGATCGCAGGACACATCCACATGAACGCCGCCCTTCGTCACGGTGATGATCACAATTGGTTCTGGGAGGTGACAACCGCCTCCCTCATCGATTGGCCCCAGCAGGGTCGGATACTCGAGTTCGTGCGCTCAGGCGACGAAGTCGTGATCACCAGCACCGTTGTGGATCACGATTCTCCTGTTTCTTGGAAATCCGACGAGGAATACACCACTCAAGCCCTTGCCGGCATTTCTCGATTGCTCGCGGCAAACGATTATCAACGCCGCGATCCGTCCCCAGTCAACGAGTTGCGTGAGGGAGCACCCGAAGTACGCAATGCCGTATGGAGAGTCAACGTCACCTAAAGTGAAGCACCTTCCTAATGGTGATCTTCGAAGGAGCAGTGTGGTCGACAACCCGCGCGACTGGCGTCCGCCGTTCGAAGACGATGACGAGTTCTGGCGCCGTTTCGAGGATTCCCTCAACGCCGCGCAGGGCAAGGATCCCGAGGCATCCGGCACCCCTGAGTATCGCCCCGAGGACCTCGAGGATCGCTTCGTTCCACCCGAGCCCCCGCCGATCACGGCACCACCGGATGCCATCGCCCGCGCGGCGTGGATCGCGGTGATCGCAGGTCCCCTAATGGCGATCGTCGGCTACATCTTCGGCGTGAGCGGATTCCTCGGGGGTATCGGCATCGGTGCGACGATCGTGGGATTCATCGTCTTGGTGTCGCGGCGCGAGCAGCACGTTCCTCCGGGAGAGGATCATGGGGACGGCGCAGTCGTGTGAGGGGCGCGTGACGGCGCAGTCGTGTGAGGGGCGCGTGACGGCGCAGTCGTGTGAGGGGCGCGTG
>CAZQRR010000042.1:6868-10656 GCA_964595675.1 uncultured Rubrivirga sp.
GACGGCGCAGTCGTGTGAGGGGCGCGTGACGGCGCAGTCGTGTGAGGGGCGCGTGACGGCGCAGTCGTGTGAGGGGGCGCGCAACTAGCTCGCGTGTCTCACCAGGTCCGCCGCGCCAACGATCCCGGCGTCATTGCCGAGTTCGGCGATGAGGATTCGCGGTAGCGGACGGTTGTTGCCACCGAAGACTTTCTCGCTGAGTGTGCGCTGTGCACTCGCAAGCAGCATGTCTCCTGCCTCGGATACTCCACCGCCCACCACGAATACGGCCGGGTCGACGATCGCCGTGAGGTCCGCGAGGCCGCGACCCAACCACGTGCCGACGGTTGCGAATGCTTCGATGGCAACCGGATCGCCCATCGCCGCAGCCTTGGTGATGTGCGATCCCTCGACTCCCTCGGGTGTGCCATCGCCGAGGGACAGCAACGATCCGGCTTCCTGGCGGCGTTCGGCCGCTAGAGCGCGGGCCTCGCGAACGAGTGCGTTGCCGCTCGCGTACTGCTCCCAGCAACCGTTTCGACCGCATCCGCACGGGCGCCCATCGGGGACGGCATTGAGGTGACCGATCTCCGCTGCCAACCCATGAGCCCCGCGCATCACGTGCCCGTCGATGACGATGCCGCCACCGATCCCTGTGCCGACGGTCACCATCACCACGTGGGAGTGCCCGCGGGCCGCACCGAAGCGGGTTTCCGCCCAAGCGGCGGCGGCCCCATCGTTCTCCACGACGACGGGTAGTCCGGTGGCGGCTTCGACAACCGTTCGAACCGGAACCTGGGACCACGCGAGGTTCGGAGCGAAGTAGACGGTGGAACGACTTTGATCGACTCCCCCGGCAACTCCGATGCCGACTCCGGCGATGCTGCCATCCACGGCGGATTGCAGCTCATCGACCACCGCGGCCACTTCGGAGAGCACCGCTGAGGCGTCGTGCCGCGGGGTTGGGCGACGGGCGGTGCGCAGGATGTGGCCGTCGACATCGACGACACCCGCAGCGATCTTGGTGCCCCCGATGTCCACACCGATGCTCACCGCACCGATGTCTTTGCTCGACGTTGCCCCAGGGCTGGCTTCGGTCATCACGGGGCAAATCTAGAGGCGACGTATCGGGAGCCACCTGATCCCCGGGAGCTCCTTCACCTGCGTGGGGGTGAAGGCCACGGTTGCCATGGCTCGACAGATCAGGCAGTCCGGATGCTCACTGGGTTCACCGTGAGACGCGTGCTCAGAGGCACCCGAAGCACTCCACCACTCTCCGGCCAGAGAACTCAACGAACCGAGGATGGACATCCAACTGCCAACTCCTGCGCCGGGGGGTTGGCCGGACGCATCGCCATCGCCCGAAGCGTCGTCGTTCGAGTTCGGATCCGATAGCCACCACGGGGGCCGATCGACGTCATCCATCGGTGTCCTCCTGCCGCTGTGCTTCAGGCCACTGCTCTGCGTCCGGAGCGAACGTGACTGCGATCGAATCGCCTGACACCACAGCCTCAGCGGCGGTGCATCGACGCACGATCGGGTCGAGCGGGAAACGGATAGTGCGGCCGTCGATACCAACGACCACATGAGTGCTCGGATAAGCCGGATCCGCGCTCCAGGTTCCTACCGAGAGGTCAGCTGCCGAACTCCCGGGAATCGAGATGCTCCACACCCACTCGCCCGAATGCGCGGTGACCGTCGGCGCGCAGACGTCTTGGCCCGGTGCGGGGAAGGAGGGCGCGATCCCGCGGCGGGCTCTGCCCACCGTAATCGGGTGAAGCGCCTGATCAAGGTGATCGAATTGCGCTCGGGCCGCTACCCGCGCGGACTTCGACCAGCCGTCGGACTTACTAGGCATGGGGCACACCGCCACACCACGTATCCGAATTCCGCAGGCACTCGCAGTGGCAACCTCAACCTTGGTTGCATGGATGGCGGATTCCTCCGGCGGGCAGGCCAGGAGCAGTTCCACTTCACCGCTCGTGATCGCCGTGGCTGCGGAACGCAGCATGCGCACGGGGCCCGCTTCACTGGACGAACCAGCGATGTCCATCAGTGAGACCAACGCCAGCAGATCCGTGACTGCCGACGCAACCGAACCACCGAACCACACAACTGTGATGTCAGTGCTGAGAACCGACTGCTCGTAGGCAGCACTCAATGCTGAGATATCCCTCAGCGATCGAAGACCCCACAGCATTTCCGCGCTGCTGGCACCGGCACCAGGCACACCCATGGGTGGCTCGTACGTGGGGACGTCGATGCGGGAAACATCGAGGACCCGCGCTCCAGGAACGCTTCTTTCGACTGCTTCCAGCGCCCAGGCCTTGCCGCTGGGCGTGATGGAACTAACCAGCAGCACCGGATTCCACCCGCTCCTTCAGACCTTTTAGAGCGGTGTCGATGATGACCTTCTCCGCCTTGCGCTTGATCATGCCGAGCATGGGGATCTTGACGTCCACTGCGAGCCGATACAGCACCGTGGTGGACGCACCGTGGGGCGTGAGTTGGTACATGCCGTCCATGGCGGTGACCATGTCGCCCTTGGAGAGGGTCCAGGTCACCTTCGAATCACCGTCCCAGTCGTACTCGAGCTCGTAGGTATCCCGGATGGGACCCGAGTTCAAGTGGAACCTCGCATCGGCCGGTCGACCGTCGTCCTCATAGACGCTGAGCACCTCCACGGAGGTGATGCCGTCGCTCCACTGCGGGTAGGCAGGCAGATCAGCGATCACCGCCATGATCTGCTCGGGCGAGGCATCGATCTCGATACTGGATTCGGTCTGGTCGGCCATGGGGCGAGGCTACCTCCCCGCGATGTGACTTCACAGGTCGATGACGAACGGCTTCTCCCTGCCGTGGAAGTGACCCACGTTCACGCATTCGGTTCTTCCGATGCGCGCGCGAGCGGCGAGGGGCTGGTGCACGTGCCCGAAGAAGTGGTACCGCGGCTGATGAGTCTGGATGTACTCGGTGATGGCCGAGGAGCCGATTTCGAATCGCCGAGCCACGACGTCGTAGTTCAACAATGGATGCGCGGGCGGGATGTGCGTGAAGAGAACATCCACGGGCCCGAGCTTGCCCAAGTTGGCCGCGTAGTCAGCCGGATCGATCTCGTACGGGGTTCGCATCGGGCTCACCAGGCCACCGCCGACGAACCCCCACCGTTGCCCATCGACCTCGATGGTCTGTGCATCGACAACCCGGTGCCCGTCACGGACGTACTCAGGCCACAAGGCCGGGACGTCAACGTTGCCGTACGTCATGAGCGCCGGCGAGGGCATGGCGGCGAAGAGCTCTTCATACTGCAATCGCACCATCGATTCCAGGATGGTCCACCGCTGCGCCCGATCGGTTACGCCGATCCCCGCCCACGCGGCGTCGCTGAGTTCGCGCGCTTCATCGAATCGATTGGCGGTGCGCGCCGCGATGTAGGCGCGGGCGTGCTCGACGCCGAACAGGTCCGCGTAGATGCCTCGGTCAGGGTCGTCGTAGTCGAGGAACAAGATGAGGTCACCTAGGCAAACGAATACGTCGCTGCCGTCGGCCGCCGAGACCAGCGCGTGCCCCGCGCCGTGGACGTCACTAACGATATGAACGCGCATCTGCCTCGAGTTCGTCCTTCATTGCCCACACGATCCGCTTCCAACTCAGCACGTGGCGCCGCCGCAAAGCCTCGACCTGGGATCGCGCTCGACGGGTTGCCGCTGGTGGACGCGCCGTGGTGCTCGTGCCGGGCACCGTAGGTTCGGCCCTCAGGTAGTAGTGGACTATCACCCCGGGCTGCTGCTCCTCCAGCCACAACTCCG
>CAZQRR010000042.1:10756-12755 GCA_964595675.1 uncultured Rubrivirga sp.
GCTCGCCCCAGCGCAGATGGCGGCATTGGAAAGTTCCCCTCGCCAGCGGGGCTCGAATCGCGTACGGTGCTGTGAACTAGTTCACGCCGCTCCGGCGGCTCACCTTGAGGGAGTAAGCGCGTGCTTAAGGAGTTCAGCGTCCCGGCCATGGTGCCGGCCCCGACCACGGGAAACCTGACCGACCACATCGTCGAGAACGCCCAGACCAGCCCCAACCAGGTGGTCTTCTCACTTCAGCGTGGGGATGCCTGGGTGGGCGTCACCGCCGGACAGTTCCTCACGGACGTCAAGGCCATCGCCAAGGGCATCATCGCCAGCGGGGTCGAGGCCGGTCAACGCATCGGCGTCATGTCCCGCACCCGGTACGAGTGGACCCTCGTCGACTACGCCATCTGGTACGCCGGCGCCATTTCGGTCCCGATCTACGAGACCTCGTCGGCCGAACAGGTGCACTGGAACCTCACCGACTCCGGCTCCGTCGCCACGTTCCTGGAAAGCTCCAAGAACAAGGCGGTCTTCGATCAGGTGGCCGCTGACCTGCCCGACGTCACCCGAGTGTGGGTATTCGACAACGACGACCTCGAGACCCTCAAGGCCGCCGGAGTTGGCGTATCGGACGAGGAACTCGAAGCGCGCCGGGCAACGGTGCAGCCGGACACCCTCGCCACGATCATCTACACCTCCGGGACCACCGGTCGCCCCAAGGGCTGCATGCTCACCCACAAGAACTTGATGTTCGAGGTGGATAACGTGATCGCTGCGCTCGACGACGTCTTCTGCGCTCCAGGCTCGTCGACCCTTCTGTTCTTGCCCGTGGCCCACGTTTTCGGGCGCCTCATCCAGCTCGGTGCAGTCCGCGCGAAGGCCCGCTTGGGGCACGCCCCCGACGTCAAGCAGTTGCTGCCGTTGCTGCAGAGCTTCCAGCCGACATTCCTACTCGCTGTTCCGCGCGTGTTCGAGAAGATCTACAACTCCGCCCAGCAGAAGGCCGCTGCCGAGGGCAAAGGCAACATCTTCGACAAGGCAGCCCACACGGCGATCGAGTACAGCGAGTCACTCGACGAGGGCGGCCCCAGTTTCGGGCTGAAGCTCAAGCACGGATTGTTCGACAAACTCGTCTACAAGAAGTTGCGCGCGGCCATGGGCGGCAATGTGCAGTGGGCCGTCTCCGGCGGTGCGCCGCTGGGTGCTCGCCTGGGCCACTTCTTCCGCGGCATCGGTGTGACGGTGCTCGAGGGCTACGGCCTGACGGAGACCTCCGCCGCCACCACGGTGAGTCGCCCCGACGCCATCGAGGTGGGGGCGGTGGGCCAGCCGTTCCCCGGCGCCAGCGTCAAGGTCGCAGACGACGGTGAACTCATGCTCGCCGGCGAGCAGATATTCGTCGGCTACTGGAACAACCCGACCGCAACCGCCGAGGCCATCGAACCGGACGGCTGGTTCCACTCGGGCGATATCGGTGAGATCGACGACCGCGGCTTCGTGCGCATCACGGGCCGCAAGAAGGAACTCATCGTCACCGCAGGTGGCAAGAACGTCGCCCCCGCGGTCCTCGAGGATCGCCTCCGCGCCCACGCCCTGATCGCCCAGTGCATGGTCGTCGGGGACGCCAAGCCGTTCGTCGCAGCCGTCGTGTCCTTGGATCCCGAGGCGCTGCCGATGTGGCTGAAGGTCCAGGGCAAGGACGAGTCCTTGACGGTCGCCGATGTGATCGAAGATCCCGAGGTGCTTGCACAGGTTCAAGGCGCCGTCGATGAAGCGAACAAGGCGGTGTCCAACGCCGAGGCGATCAAGAAGTTCGTCATCGTGGCCGATGAGTGGACGGAGGAGGGTGGCCAACTCACCCCCTCGATGAAGCTCAAGCGCGGCGTGGTGATGAAGGACTACGAAGCACAGATCGAGTCGATCTACGCCTAGGCGCACGTCGCTTTCACACGCTGGATTGGATCGGGCGGGTGGTCGGCTCTAGCCGACTACTCGCCCGATTCCGCTGAAGCGG
>CAZQRR010000043.1:0-12664 GCA_964595675.1 uncultured Rubrivirga sp.
GGTCGAGGCCATGACGATGGGCGACCGCGTTGCCGTCCTCAAGGCCGGTCTGCTCCAGCAGGTCGATACGCCGCGCGCCCTCTACGACGAGCCGGCGAATGCTTTCGTGGCTACCTTCATCGGTTCCCCCTCGATGAACATCGTTCCCTGCGCGGTCACCTCCGAGGGTGTGACGATGGGTGATCACACGGTCGCGATTGAACGCTCCCGTCTCGACAACGTGCGAGGCAATACCGCCTTGCTCGGCATTCGTCCGGAAGATCTCCACATCACGGACAGCGGAGCGACGATGACCGTCACCCTCGTCGAGGAACTGGGAGCCGACACATTCGTGTACGGCGACATGACTGCCTCCGATGGCACGACCATCAATCTCGTCGCCCGGGATCGATCGCACGCTGCGCCGCGCATGGGCGAGACCGTTCGAGTGTCACCCGAACGTACGTACCTGTTCCAGGTGGATGGGGTGCAGGAGCGAATCGTCTGAAACTGTCGATTCGTCTGAAACCGTCGATCAGGTCTGCAGCCACACGGTGGTGTCCGGACCGATGCGAAGCCCCGCATCGCCGGACTCCACCGGACCTGAGGCCAGCAGCACCATGCCGGACACGGGTGCATCGATCCACTCCGGTGACACGTTCGCCACGACCACCAAGTCGGCACCACGGGTGAAGGCCAGGGTGTGCGGGCTAGCGCATTCGAAGAATGCGACGTCGCTTCCCGCCAACCCCGGGTGTGAGTGGCGAAGGGCCAGGCTCGCGCGATACAGGTTCAGCGTGCTCGAAGGGTCGATGTCCTGGGCTTCGATGGTGCTACCAGTCCAACCCTGCGGCTGCGGCAGCCATAGATCGGCGTCTCGTCGCTCGCTGAATCCATACGGCGGCTCCTTACCCGACCAGGGCAACGGAACCCGGCCTCCGTCCCGTCCCTTCTGCCGACCGGCGGACCGGAACCACACGGGGTCCTGCCGCGCGGAGTCGGGGATATCGACATCTGCCAGACCGAGTTCCTCGCCCTGATACACGTAAACGGAACCTGGCAAAGCATGCGCGATGAGTGCGAGTGCCCGAGCGCGAGCCACGCCCACTGCCCCATCACCCAAACGCGTGACGACCCTCGGGGAATCGTGATTGCTCATCGCCCATGTGGGCGGAGCTCCCACCACGGAGACCGCCTCGATTGCCCGTTCGATCACCTGGCGCATGACCGTTGCATCCCACGGCACGACTAGGAAATCGAACCCGAAGATCTGGTGCAGGGTGTCCTCGGATACGTAGCGAGCGGCTCGCTCGGGTGGCACCCACGCCTCGACCACCGCCATCTTGTCGTCGCCGTATGAATTCATGAGCGCTCGCCACTCGCGGTAGATCTCCTGGATTTCGTCTCGGTCGAAAAGTGCCGAATTCGCCAGACCTGCGCGCCTTGCGACGGCTTTCTCGGAAGTGGGATCGAGGTCGAATCGCAATGACTGACTCATGCCGATGGGATCGATCAGATCCGGATATGTCATGTCCTTCGCTAGGCCGAGAGCAACATCCACGCGGAAACCGTCCACTCCCAAGTCCAACCAGAAACGCAGGGTGTTCAGAGCATCTACTCGGACTTCCTCGTTGTCCCAATTCAGATCCGGTTGAGTGGAGTCGAAGAGGTGCAGGTACCACTGGCCCCAATTTCCGTCCGCTTCCTTGACTCGGGTCCAGGCCGATCCACCGAAAATCGACTCCCAGTTGTTCGGGGGAAGCTCCCCGGCTTCACCCCGACCGGGGAGAAAATGGAAGCGCTTCCGCTCGATGGAACCCGGTGGAGCCTTCAGTGCGTCGACGAACCAGGGATGACTCGCGGATACATGGTTGGGCACGATGTCGACGATCACTCGGAGCCCGCGCTCATGGGCCTTCTCGACCAATTCCGCGAAATCGTCCAAAGTCCCGAACATCGGATCGACCGCCCGAGGGTCAGTGACGTCGTAGCCGGCATCCTTCTGAGGCGAGGGATAGAAGGGCGATAGCCAGACTGCGTCCACACCCAAGGACGCCAGATAGGGCAGTCCTTCGATGACCCCTCGCAGATCACCTAGACCGTCGGCGTTGCCATCGCGAAACGAGCGCGGATAGACCTGGTAAACAGCAGCGGTACTCCACCACGAGCGATCCGTGGGGACGACGAGATCGCTGGTATCGCCACCGCCACTGTTGCGGGCATCACTCACGCGGGGACCCCGGCGCCGGCCCGGTCGACCCTCGAACCACCAACTGAGTTGCAACCCGAATGGGATCGATGTGCGGGGTTCCTTCGCGCATCTGCAACAGCAAGGATTCCGCGGCGATACGTCCGAGTTCGGCAACGGGTTGAACCACGGTGGTCAGGTCCAAGTGTTCAGACATGTCGTGTCCATCGACTCCCACGATGGAGACGTCGACGCCGGGGCGTAAACCGTGCGCACGAAGCGCCCGGAGCGCACCGAAGGCCATCTCGTCGCTCAATGCGAAGACCGCAGTCGGAGGGTTCGGCTGCGTCAACAGCGCGGTCATCGCCGCCTCTCCACCTTCGATAGTGAAGTAGCCGAACGCTTCCAAGAGCGGATCGACTGGTACACCGGCGGCCGCCATGGCCTGCGCAAACCCTGCCTCCCGATCGAACTCCGCGGTGAAGGGGGCCTCCGATGGTGATCCGCCAATGATTCCGATCCGACGGTGTCCAAGGTTGATCAGATGCTGGGTGGCCAATCGAGCCGCGGCAACATCGTCGATGGTCACGCTAGGTACGCCGACCACGCTCAGACCGATAGTGGATGTGGGCATGCCGAGGTCGATGATTTCGCGGAGCTGCGGGTCCGATGGCGGCACGGCGATGACCAGGATCGCGTCGACCCTCCTGCGCAATCGATGCGCAACTCCGGATCGATTCAACTTGTTGTTGTGATCTCCGATGCAGGTCAGCAGAAGATCCATGTCTGCTTCCTGAAGGACGTCTTCCAAGCCAGAAAGAACTGTGGAGAAGAACCATCGGGCGATGTAGGGAGTCACGACCGCCACGCTGCCGGTACGCCCCGATGCCAGGCGAGATGCACTCGGTGAGATCACATAGTCGAGATCACCGGCCACTTGTTGCACCCGCTGCCGGGTGCGTTCGTCGACGTTGGGCAAGCCACGAAGAGCGCGTGACACGGTGGCGGTCGATACCCCGGCCGCTTCCGCGACGTCGCGGATGGTGATACCCATCGGTCCCTCCCAATCCATCCACTAGAGGCTCAAGCACTAGAGGATTAGAAAGGGATGCTAAGCGCGACTTGGGGGGTCACCACAAGCGGTTACATGGAATATCTCGTTGAGATCTAGCCCACTTTCTCTGAGAGCCTGTAAACGATGCCATCCAGCAGGTCGGTTTCGCTCGCTAGGACGAAACCGATGGGCAGTCGGCGCATGATCTGGCGGAGCACCAGCGCCCCTCCGGCGATCACATCCACTCGGCCCGGGTGCATGACGGGTTCGGCTGCCCGTTCGGCGCGGGTCATCCCCAGAAGGTGATCGGTGACTTTTTCGACGTCGGCGAGGCTCACGACCGAGCCGTGGATGGCATCGGAGTCGTAGGCAGGAAGTCGCCGTGCCAGGGCCGCCACCGTGGTGACCGATCCAGCCAGTCCCACGAAGGTCTGCACGTCGTGGATCGGGACCTGAGCGAACGCCTCATCGAGGTTCGCATCGATCGTGGTGGTAGCGGCCTCGATCTGTTCTCGAGTGGGCGGATCATCGTGCAGGTGCCTTTCGGTCATGCGCACGCATCCGACGTCCACGCTGCATGCGGCTGTGATCGATGCCGTCACCGCATCGCCGAGGACGAACTCCGTCGAACCCCCTCCAATGTCCGATATCAGAACCGGGGATTCGAGTAACGACGGTGACAGGCCTCGTATCGCCCCGATGAACGACAGTTCCGCTTCTTGAGTACCCGCTATGACTTCAGGCTCCACTCCCAAGCGTTCACGAACGCCATCGACGAACACCTGTGCATTACGCGCATCCCGAGAAGCGGATGTGGCAACCATGCGCACCTCGCGCACATCGAACCGAGCTATGTCAGATGCATACTCATCGACCGCTGCGAAAGTTCGCTCGAGGGCAGCAGGTGCAAACTCCCCGGTTGCATCTATTCCCTCCCCGAGTCGAACCGTGAGCATGCGACGCGTGACCTCGGTCAGTCGGCCACCCACCACATCAGCAACGAGCAGACGAATCGCATTGGTGCCGCAATCGACGGCAGCGAACCGTGTCACGCATGATCTCCAGATTCGACTCCTGTGTCGGCGCAACTTCGCGGCTTCCACCACACACCGATCATGTCGAGAACCTCATCCCCCAGGGGATTCACACCTGGGCCACTGGCCAGACTCTGACCGACGAGCACATGCAGACACTTGACCCGGGTGGGCATACCTCCAGCGCTGACTCCATCGATTTCCGGCACCGAACCGAGGGCCGCGCGTTCAGCCAGATACCGCTCATGGGCCGACCGATAGCGCTCGCGCAATTGTTGATCGCTACCCAGGCGCTGCTCCATGTCGCGCATATGACCTCCGCCCTCGAGCGTTCCGATCGCGCTGTTCAACTTCGAGCAGGTCACGTAGTACATCGTGGGGAATGGCGTGCCGTCGTCCAGTCGAGGAGCGGTAGCGACCACACACGGTTCACCGCACTCGCACCTCGAGGCGACGGCCACTACACCCCGGGGGCTTCTCCCCAACTGTCGCTCGATGGCTTCACGATCTTGGGTCGAGACATCGTCGGCGTCGTTCGAACCCATGCCGCGACAATAGGACGTGGTTGTCAAGACATACGGTCTAAGCCGGATCCTGGGCAGCCAAGGGCGACCCGTCAGCCTTCTCGAGCGACTCCCACACGATCGAGTGCCAACCGCGTGGCGCTTGGGCAGCGGCGTCGGAGAGGACGGCTTCCGCTGGCCTCCCATCACGCGAGATCGTGACGTACCCGATCTCCCCGGGAAGCACGAAGTGCAAGCGTCGACGGGCTTCGGTAGAAATGAAGGCCGGATCCGACCAACGACCGAGTTCGGTCTGGAGTTCGGCGATGCGCTCACTCGACGCAGCGATATCGGCCCGCAGCGCCGCCACCTCGGCCCGCTGCGCGAGCCAGTTCCTCACGGGGACCGACAAAGCGAGAACGAGCAGGGCGAAGACCGCGATGAGGATCAGGGCTCGACTGGTGAGGGAGCCGCCAACCGAGCCGCTAGCGATCGCGCGACCGGTCGGGGCACCGCTACCGGGACCGGGACCGGGACCGGGGGGAAGATCCTCCACGGGGGGATCGTGTCACGTGAACCCCAATTTTCCCAGAAGCCCCACCGGCATCGGGGCTACCCGGTTCTAGCGGCGATGTGATCCGGCGGACTCACCCGGCGGACTCACCCGGCGGACTCACCCGGCGGACTCACCCGGCGAAGCGTGGGAAGGCCCGCCGACCGGCGTACCGACCCGCATCGGCCAATTCCTCCTCGATGCGCAGCAACTGGTTGTACTTGGCGACGCGCTCGGACCGAGCCGGTGCGCCGGTCTTGATCTGACCGCAGTTCACCGCCACCGCCAGATCGGCGATCGTCGTGTCCTCGGTCTCCCCCGATCGATGCGACATCATCGATGCGTAGCCGGCCGAGGTGGCCAGTGCCACCGCATCGAGTGTCTCGGTGAGTGAGCCGATCTGGTTCACCTTGACCAGCAACGCGTTGGCAGCACCCTCGGCGATACCCCGAGCCAGACGCTCAGGGTTGGTGACGAACAGATCGTCACCCACGAGTTGCACCCCATCGCCGATCGCGTCGGTGAGATGGATCCACCCGGCCCAATCGTCCTCAGCAAGAGGATCTTCGATGGAAACGAGGGGGAAGTCCGCTCGCAGTGATTCGTAGTACCCCGTCATCCACTCCATCGAACGATCGGCACCTTCGAAACGATACGAGCCGTCTGCGAAGAATTCCGTCGATGCGACGTCGAGGGCGAGCGCGATGTCTACACCAAGCGCCAGACCCGTGGCCTCGACCGCACGTCCGATCAGTTCCAAAGCCGCGCGGTTGTTGGGTAGGTCGGGTGCGAAGCCGCCCTCATCGCCTAGGCCCGTGGCAAACCCCTCCGCCTTGAGAACGGACTTGAGCGAGTGGTAGACCTCCGCCCCCTGACGGAGTGCTTCGGTGAACGTTGCGGCACCGATCGGCGCGATCATGAACTCCTGGATGTCCACCCCGGTATCGGCATGCGCACCACCGTTCAAGATGTTCATCATCGGGACAGGAAGCACGTGAGCATTCGGCCCACCGAGGTAACGGAACAGGGGCAGATCCGCAGAAAGCGCGGCCGCCTTGGCCACTGCCAAGGACACGCCGAGGATGGCATTGGCTCCGATCCGAGACTTATTCGGAGTGCCGTCGAGGTCCAGCATGATCTGATCGACGAGGCGCTGGTCGGAGGCCTCGATACCGATCAATTCCGCAGCAATCTCCTCCTCGACTGCAGCAACAGCCTGCTGCACGCCCTTACCCAGATACCGGTCCCCTCCGTCGCGACGCTCGACGGCCTCGAAGGCTCCGGTCGACGCTCCCGATGGCACTGCCGCACGCGCGACGGTGTCGTCCTCGAGAAGCACTTCCACTTCCACAGTGGGGTTGCCTCGGGAATCGAGAATTTCGCGGGCGATGATCGCTTCGATTTCGGCCATGACGCAAGCCTATTGGGGGCCGTCGTCGCATCGCCCGATGCTGAACAGCGAGACTGGTGACATGGGAGGGCAACCAACGGAACTCATCGGCGTCTACCACGCCGATGGTGGCCTGCTCGGCGAGCTGCGATACGTGGTGGGTAAGGCCCGGGGCACGGCGCACTGCGCGCTGTGCGACATCACCCATGGCAGCGTTCGGCGCAAGGGCGAGTGGGACGTGGCTAGCGCGAAATTTCCGGTACCGATACGACTGGTCCACCTCAACGAACGATCACCCGAAGAGGCGACGGCCTGCACCCTGGGCACTCCAACAGTGCTCGCACGCTGGGCTGACGGCGGCCTCACGCCCGTCCTCGGGCCCGAGGACCTCGAACTCGGTGGCTCCGTCCCAAGCTTCTTCGATCGCCTCGAGTCGAAACTGTCCGAGCGATGAGCGATATGGATGCCGGACGAATCGGCGTGGTGGTGGTGATCATTGCCGCGGTAATCGCCTACGCGGTGCTGTCCGGGGTTTGGGTTGGCACCGACTCCGGCTGGTACCGATCCCTGGAACAGCCATCGTGGCAGCCACCTTCCTGGGTATTCGGAGTGATCTGGCCCTACAACTTCATCGCACTGGCCGCCGTTTCGTCGGTGATCGCCTGGCGAGCACCGGCAGTCCGAGTTGGACTATTGGTGCTCTTCCTGGTGGTCAGCATCGCAGCTGCACTCGCGTGGGCCTACTTGTTCTACGTTCCGCACCAACTCACTGCTGCCGCGCTCGCATTGTCGGGAGCAGCGTTCCTCACGATCCCCGTAGTCGTGATCGCGTTCCTTACCGGACCGATCTGGGGGGTGCTGCTCGTTCCTTACCAGGTGTGGTTGGCGCTGGCAGCGTCGTTGTCCTGGGGGTACGTCCGCCTACACGGATGATTAGCCGAGATGGACCACCTAGTTGAGCCCATCCAGATAGGCGGTGATTGCGGCGTCGTCCCACTGCTCCTCCAATGCCGCCGAGCGCGTTGCCGCAGCAGTGGCGGGATCGGCGTCAACCCGTTCCCATTCAGAGCGGGTCCACCCAGCGAGATACGCGTCCGCGTCGATGTCACCAAGGCGCATCGCCGCCTCGTCGATCGCTTCCTGGAAGCGCTGGGCCAGCGGGACCTTCACGACATCGTCGCCTTCGCGGGCGGCTACCAAGGACGGGATATCGCGCCAGTACGTGACTTGAACTTCCGCCATCATGCCCTCCGCAAAATCTCCAGTGCTGTGCGCACCTGTGGATCGAGGAGGTCAGGGTAGTCGTCGGAGATCGCGGTGATGTCGATTCTCATCTGCGGTGTCCAGAAGCTGCGCAGGTGCGCTGCGATCTGCGCAGGTGCTTCATCGCGATTCGGGACGTTCGCAGCGATCTGGTTCACCATCTTGACCAGGTGCGCCTGGTCGTAATTCAGGGAATCTTCATTCACTGTATCGTCGCGAGAGTCGTCTTCTCGCGCAGCGGTCATGCAGGGACCTTCGACGACGGTCGCACCTCGACGGCCGTCACCTTGTATTCAGGGCAGTTGGTGGCCCAATCGGAGTTGTCGGTAGTGATGACATTGGTGCCACTAACCGGATGATGGAAGGTCGTGTAGACCACACCCGCCGGAATGTCATCGCTGATCCGAACCCGAAGTCGAGTCTTCCCCGCTCGGCTCGACACCTCCACCCAATCCCCATCCGAGATGCCTCGGGCCTGGGCATCGGCTTCGTGCATGTCCAAGACATCTTCGGCGTGCCAGACGACATTGTTCGTGCGCCGGGTCTGCGCACCCACGTTGTACTGGCTCAGGATGCGACCCGTGGTCAGCAGCAGAGGGAACTTCCGGGTGGAACGCTCATCGGTGGGGACGTACGGAGTCGTGATGAACTGCCCCTTACCCCGGACGAACTCATCCACGTGCATGACGGGCGTTCCAAGAGGCGCCTTCTCATTGCACGGCCACTGCACGCTGCCGACCTTGTCCAGCAGTTCGAACGAGACTCCGGAGAACGTGGGCGTGACGGTCGCGATCTCATCCATGATCTGACTGGAGGAGTCGTAGCCCATGTCGTATCCCATGGCGGTAGCAAGGGCACAGGCCACTTCCCATTCGGCCATACCGGTGCGCGACGGCATCACCGGCCGCACCCGGTTGATTCGGCGCTCGGCGTTCGTAAACGTTCCGTCCTTCTCCAGGAAGGAGGTGCCGGGTAGGAAAACATGTGCGAATTTCGCGGTCTCGTTGAGGAACAGATCCTGGACGATCACGCAATCCATGGACGTGAGCGCTTCGGTGACATGCGCTGTGTTCGGATCGGACTGGGCGAGGTCCTCTCCTTGGATGTAAATCCCCTTGAACTCTCCCACCGTCGCGGAATCGAGCATGTTCGGGATGCGCATTCCGGGCTCCGCGCGCATCTGAGCTCCCCACAAGGCCTCGAACTGCTCACGCACAGTCTCATCCGATACATGTCGATACCCACTGAATTCGTGCGGGAAGGAACCCATATCGCAGGAACCCTGCACGTTGTTCTGACCCCTGAGTGGGTTGACGCCCACGCCCTCGCGACCGATGTTCCCTGTGGCCATCGCCAAATTCGCCATAGCCATGACCATCGTGGAACCCTGTGAGTGCTCGGTTACACCCAGTCCGTAGTAGATGGCGGCATTGCCAGCGATGGCGTAGGCGCGAGCAGCAGCGCGCACCTGATCGGCAGCAACACCCGTAGCTTCCTGGAGCACCTCCGGACTGTTCTCCGGGAGTCGGATGAATGCCTCCCACGCCTTGAAGGACTCCGAATCGCAGCGTTGCTCGACGAATGCCCGATCGATCCAGCCCTCGGTTGCGATGACATGTCCCATAGCGTTGACGATCGCCACATTCGTGCCGGGCAGAAGCTGCAAGTGGTGGCTTGCCTCGATGTGGGCTGAGCGGACGAGGTCGATCGTCCGGGGATCGACCACGATCAGTTCGGCGCCCTCGCGGAGCCTTCGCTTCATGCGTGACGCGAAGACCGGGTGCGCATCCGTGGGGTTGGCACCGATGACCATGATCACATCGGCCTTCTCGACCGACTTGAAGTCCTGGGTTCCGGCACTGGTCCCGAAGGTCTGCTTGAGTCCGTAACCGGTCGGCGAATGGCATACGCGTGCGCAGGTATCGACGTTGTTCGTGCCGAACGCTGCACGAACCATCTTCTGCACGACGTACACCTCTTCATTAGTGCAGCGCGAGGACGTGATGCCACCGATGGCATCGATGCCGTACTCCGCCTGGATTGACTTCAGTCGATCGGCGGCGAATCCGATCGCCTCGTCCCACGTGACGACCTTCCAATCGTCGTCGATGGACTCTCGGATCATCGGATCAAGGACACGATCCTCATGGCCTGCATAACCCCACGCGAAACGTCCCTTCACGCATGAATGCCCGGCGTTCGCCCCTCCGGTCTTGTCCGGGATCATGCGTACGAGTTCATCGCCACGAAGTTCAGCCACGAACGAGCAGCCCACACCGCAGTAGGCGCAGGTGGTCTTCACCTTGCGCGTGGGCACGCCTAGATCGATGACAGTCTTCTCCTGCAGTGTGGCGGTGGGGCACGCCTGCACGCATGCACCGCACGAGACGCACTCGCTCTCGAGGAAAGGGACACCGTCGCTGGCCGATACCTTCGAACCGAATCCTCGGCCGGCGATCGTCAGGGCGAAGGTTCCTTGTACCTCCGAACACGCACGCACGCATCGACTGCACGCGATGCACTTGCTCTCATCGAAGGTGAAATAAGGATTGGATTCGTCCTTGGGTGCATCCAGATGGTTAGCGCCATCGGCGTAGCGAACGTCGCGCAGACCCACAACCCCCGCCATGTCCTGCAGTTCGCAGTCGCCGTTGGCAGGGCAGGTGAGGCAGTCCAAGGGGTGGTCGGAGATATACAGCTCCATCACACCCTTGCGCAGTTTGTCCAAGCGCGGAGTCTGCGTCCGCACGGACATCCCGTCGCTGCAAGGCGTGGTGCAGGAGGCGGGCGTACCGGGCTTGCCATCGATCTCTACCAGACACAACCGGCAAGACCCGAAGGCTGCAAGCGAATCGGTTGCGCAGAGTTTGGGCACCTGCGATCCGGCAATGGCCGCAGCACGCATGACCGATGTCCCCTCGGGAACTTGCACCGGTGAACCATCGATCAGCACGGTGACGATGGCATCGGAATCGACCGCCGGGGTCCCGAGGTCCTGCTGGTCGTCGAGAACCGTCATGAGCGCACCTCCTGAGGGGGGAATCCTCGGTCGCTTTGTCGTGAATCGGAACGAAAGTCGTCGGGGAAGTGGTCAAGCGCGCTGAGCACCGGCATGGGTGTCAACCCACCCATGGCGCACAGCGAACCGTCAGTCATCACCTCGCACAGGTCACGCAGCAAAACCTCATTGGAATCAGCATCCACGCCCCGGCGGATCAGGTCAATGACCTCGGCCCCGCGAACCGAACCGATACGGCACGGGGTGCACTTCCCGCACGATTCCTCAGCGCAGAACTCCATGGCGAAGTGGGCTTGCTGCGCCATGTCGACCGTATCGTCGAAGACGACTAGTCCACCGTGTCCCAGCATGCCGCCGGCTTCGGCCAGACTCTCGTACCCCATAGGTACGTCGAGTCGATCCGCCGGCAGATAGGCACCGAGGGGCCCGCCGATCTGGACAGCCTTGACCGGTCGACCAGATCGGGTGCCCCCACCGAAGTCGTTCACGAGCTCGGCTGCACTCACACCGAACGCCTTCTCCACGATGCCACCACGAGCGATGTTCCCGGCAAGTTGGAAGACCTGCGTACCCTGCGATCTTCCGATGCCGAGTGCCGCATACGCCTGCGCACCGCGAGCAAGTATCGACGGCACGCTGGCCATCGTCAGTACGTTGTTGATCACGGTGGGTGTGCCGAACAGACCTCGGATCGCCGGGATCGGCGGCTTGGCGCGCACCATCCCACGCCTCCCCTCGATGCTTTCCAGCATCGCGGTCTCCTCACCACACACATAGGAGCCAGCACCGACGCGCACGTCGATGTCGAACGTGAGGGTCGAACCCAGAATCGACTCCCCAAGCCAGCCTCTATCGCGAGCGATCTCGATCGCACGCCGCATGGTCTCGATGGCGTCGGGGTACTCCGAGCGGATGTAGACGATTCCCTTGTCGGCCCCGACGGCATACCCGGCGATGATCATGCCCTCGATGAGGCAGAACGGGTCGCCCTCCATGAGCATCCGGTCGGCGAACGTACCGCTGTCACCTTCGTCGGCATTGACGCACACGTACTTATGCGACGGCGCGGAGGGACCCTCACCACTATGCGGGCGTGGTGCAGCCTGGGCAACCGTGCGCCACTTGATGCCCGCAGGGAATCCAGCTCCCCCGCGGCCACGTAGGCCGGACGTGATGACTTCATCCACGACCTGATCGGGTTCCATCCCCAAGCACGCGCGCAGTCCATCTAGACCACCGTGGGCTTCGTAATCGCCGGGATCGAGTGGATCGATCACCCCGACCCGAGCGAAAAGCCACCGCTCCTGTCGCGCCAAGTAGTCGATGTCCTCCACGAATCCCAAGAACGACGACGACGCTTCGTCGAGGGAATCAACGACGACATCTGCTCCAGTCACGTTTCCCCACCCGACACGCCGACCGCTCGCGTCGTCGATCCGCTCGACGAGCGGCTCGAGCCAGAGCATTCCGCGACTTCCGGTTCGAACGACGGTCTCACCACGATCAATCAAGGCTTGCGCGACGTCGTCGGCTCCCATCGAGCGAGCCGCTGAATCCCGGGGAACGAACCACACACTCATGCGCCACTCTCCGCAAGATGCCTGCGAACGCGGTGCTCGATCGATTCGACACTCGCCCTACCCAGCAAGGTTCCGCCGACCATCGCCGCAGGTCCCAACGC
>CAZQRR010000044.1:0-12634 GCA_964595675.1 uncultured Rubrivirga sp.
TGGCGACGAGTGATCCACCACCATCGCAATCGATGACTCCGTTGCTTGCGGTCCCGCGTATCAACGTGACACCCAGCAGTGCCGCCAGGTAGTCGGTGCGTGGCTCGCGCGCTACCTGTGCGGTCGTGCCACTTTGTGTCACGTGACCGTTCTCCAGGACGACGATGCGGTCAGCCAGCACCAACGCATCGAGTGGGTCGTGGGTGACGATCACGGTGCCGTGCTCGAACGCCAGGAGGAAGTGGCGCAGATCCGCGCGGATCTTTGCCCTGGTGGCCGCATCCAAGGCCGCCAGTGGCTCATCGAGGAGCAGAAGTCGTGGATCGGTGGCCAACGCGCGTGCGAGAGCCACGCGCTGGGCTTGACCACCGGACAGTTGCGCAGGCTTGCGATCGATCAACTCGGCGAGTGCGAAGGTCTCGATCCAGTTATCGATGCTGGAATCGCTGCGTTGATTTCTGGGACCGAACTCGACGTTTTCACGCACGGTCATGTGTGGGAAAAGTAGGTAGTCCTGAAAGACCATTCCCACTCGTCGCCGCTCGGGGGGTACGAAAACGCGGTGAGCCGGGTCGTCCACCGGCTGACCGTCTATTGCTATCACTCCCTCGTCGATGGGAAGCAGTCCGGCAATGGACCGCAGCACGGTGCTCTTGCCGGCACCATTGGGGCCGAGGAGCGCCACGGTCTCGCCTGGCTCGCACGCGAGTTCGGCATCGAGGTGGAAGTCGCCTACGCGAGTGATGATGTGTGCCGTAACGCTCATGTGCGGCCGCCGAGGAATCGCCCGCGCAGTGACACCAGCACGGTGAGCGAGATGGCAAGGAGAACCAGGCTCAAGGCGATCGCTTCGTCCCGACTTACCTCGAGGGCCGAATACACCGCGAGGGGTAGCGTCTGGGTGACCCCGGGGAAGTTGCCAGCGAAGGTGATGGTTGCGCCAAACTCACCGAGCGCGCGCGCCCAGGCCAGCACAACGCCAGCGAGAAGCGACGCCGAGATCAACGGGAATGTGATTCGCAGCAGGACCGTCGTCGGTCTGGCCCCCAGCGTCCTTGCAGCCTGTTCGTAACGGGTATCGATGCCGCGAAGCGCCCCTTCGACCGTGATGACCAGGAACGGCATGGCTACGAACGTCGCGGCCATGACCACGCCCGCGGTGCTGAACGGTAATTGGATGCCGAACCAGTCGTAGAGGTACTGACCGATCAGCCCTCGGCGGCCGAACGCGGTAAGCAGCGTGACGCCGCCCACTACCGGCGGCAGCACGAGCGGCAGTAGGACTATGCCGCGTACCAATCGCTTACCGGGAAAATCCCTGCGGGCGAGCACCCATGCCAGTGGCACACCGAGGATGGTCGCGAAGAAGGCAGCGAATAAGGACGTGACGAGCGACAAGCGAAGTGCCTCGGTCGCTGCCTGCGATGTCAGTAGTTCAGGCAGCCGAGGCCAGGGCGTCTCGAGCACAAGCCCGACCAGGGGTAGGACCAGGAACGCTAGAGCGGCGAGCGCGAGGACGATGAGTAACCGAGGCGCAGGTGTTGTGGTCTTGTTCACGGTGAACCGAAGCCCCACTGGCGCAAGATCGTCTGCCCGTCGATGCTCAGAACGAAGTCGACGAACTCCTGTGCTGCTGGTGTTGCCCCCTGGATGGGTGCGATCGGATAGCTGCTGGCGAAGTTGAGTGCATCGGGAATGCCAATCGACGCGACTTGATTGCCGGCCGCCGATATGTCGGTGCGATAGACGATCCCGGCATCGGCTTCGTCGGTGATGACCTTGGTCAGTACCGCGCGAACGTCGGGTTCCAGGCTCGAGGGTGTGACGGTAAGCCCGTTCCGTTCGAATAGTGATTGAGCTGCTGCTCCACAGGGGACCGGGATATCGCAGACGACGAGTGTCACGGATGCTTGCGCGAGGTCGTCGAGGGATTCGATGCCCGCAGGGTTGCCCAGAGGGACGGCAATGGCCAGAGCGTTCGATGCAAAGGGCATTCGCTCAGCGAGATGATCCTGCGCCTTGTCCATCGCCGCATCTGATGCGGAGGCGAAGACATCCACCGGCGCGCCGGAGTTGATCTGCTCCGCCAAGGTGGAGCTGCCTGCGAAGTTGAAGCGGACCGTGACATCCGGGTTCTGTTCCTCGAAGGCCTCCCCGATCTCGGTGAATGCGTCGGTGAGTGATGCCGCTGCAGACACGGTGATCACGGCTGCTGTGTCGTCGTCGGATGCGCACGAGGTAAGCACTAGTGGAAGTAGCAAAGCGGTGATCAGCACACGCTTCACGACACATCCACGATCACGTTCGTCGCCTTGATGGACGCGGCGGCGCGCACACCCGGTTCCAGGCCGAGATCCTCGGCCGCTTCCTTGCTCATGAGTGAGATGACTCGATGCGGGCCGGCTTGGATCTCCACGAGTGCCATGACCCCGTCCTTCTCCACCCGGGTGACGATCCCGGGAAACCGGTTACGCGCGGAGACGTACAGGTGCGGTAGTTCGGGGGCTGCCTCGCGCATCAACGCGGCCACCTGGTGCCCGGGAACGGTGGTGGGCCCGTGCTCGGATTCGGCACTGAGCCGGCCACTTTCGATCCAGCGGCGGACGGTGTCGTCGCTTACTCCGAGCAACTCGGCGGCCTCACTGATCTTCAGATTCGTCATAGTAGATCAGTTTGCTCCGTATGTGCGGATAAAAACAACCCAAAAATAGGAATTTGCGGAATGTTGCGGGCGCGAGCCCCTCAACGGGTGGCCTTCACAGATCGCAGTTAGCCTGGATGAAAGGAGGGGCAGATGTCCGCAGCGCTGGTGTGGGCGATCGTCGCGGCGGTCGCATTGGGTATCGAGGTGTTCACCCTCGACCTGACGTTCGCGCTGATCGGCGTCGGGGCACTCGCCGGAGCTGGCGTGGCTCTGGCCGGTGGCCCGCTTTGGCTTTCGGTGGTGGTCGCGGCCGGTGTGGCGCTTGCGGGGGTCCTACTGGTTCGTCCGGTCGCACTTCGGCATCTGCGCAAGGTCCCCATCGGTGCACGAACCGGCGTGGACGCACTGCCCGGGGCCGAAGGTCTGGCTCTCACCGAGATCTCCGTGCACGACGGCCGCATGAAGTTGCGCGGTGAGGAATGGTCCGCGCGATTGGACCCGAGCATCACCGAGGAGGCCGTGCCGAGCGGCACGCGCCTCGTCGTAACCCGAATAGACGGCGCGACCGCGCTCGTCCATCCCATCGACTGACTAATCGACTAACGACACCACTAGGAGCTCGTCATGATCGCCTTCATTTCAGGAGCGATATTCGCCCTCATCGTCGTCGGCCTGCTGTTGTGGCGGACGATCGTGATCGTCAACCAGGCGAGCACTGCGATCGTCGAACGTTTCGGCAGGTATCAGCGAACACTGAATCCGGGTCTGAGCATCCTCGTCCCGTTCGTCGATCGGATTCGCGAGCGCGTGGATATGCGAGAGCAGGTTGCGTCCTTCCCGCCGCAGCCGGTGATCACGGAGGACAACCTCGTGGTGTCCATCGACACCGTCGTGTACTTCCAGGTGACCGATCCCAAGGCCGCTACCTACGAGATCTCCAGCTACATCCTCGGCATCGAGCAACTGACTGTCACCACATTGCGCAACGTCATCGGATCGATGGACCTGGAAGAGACTCTCACCTCGCGCGATGCGATCAACGGGCAGTTGCGCGGAGTGCTCGACGAGGCGACCGGCAAGTGGGGCATCCGGGTGAACCGAGTGGAACTCAAGGCGATCGATCCACCGCCCTCGGTGCAGGAGTCCATGGAGAAGCAACTCAAGGCCGAACGCGAGCGTCGCGCTGCGATTTTGACGGCAGAAGGTCAAAAGCAGTCGGCCATCTTGACCGCGGAAGGCGCCAAGCAGTCGGCGATCCTCACGGCGCAGGGCGAGGCCGAAGCCGCCGTGTTGCGGGCCGATGCCGACGCCAAGGCCGAGGTGATCCGGGCTGATGGCCAAGCGGCCGCCGTGGAGAAGATTTACACCGCTTTGCACGAGGCGAACCCGACATCGGCTGCGCTGGCCCACCGCTACCTCGAAACGCTCCCGGAGATCGCGAACGGTGAAGCTAGCAAGGTGTGGGTGCTGCCGAGCGAACTGACGTCGGTGGTGAATGGGCTGAAGGAAGGCTTCACGAAGTAGTCGGTCGCCACAGCTTCGTCAGTGGTGACGCAGCGACGCTGGCAGCGATGACGCTGACACCGATTCCCGCGGTTGCGGTGACACCTGCCTGCAGGTTCGTGTCCGTCTGCGCACTGAGTGCGACGAGAACGGACAGGAAGGACATCGTCGCGAGCACCGTGATATCGATCCTTCCGATCGCTGCCTGAGATGCTCGGGTCGCGCTTCGCGCCAATCCAACGAGAAGCGCAACGACGAGCATGAAGGCGACGAACCAGCGCGGGTTCTCCATCGCGGTCACGAGTGGCGCCGCGACGATCACCAAGCCGACCACGACGGCAAGGAGCCGGCGCACCGGAACCGAGGTGGCCCAACGCGGAGTGGATTTCTCCTCGCGCATCTGATCCAAGGCGGCGAGGGCGTTGTTTCGCTCCACTGCGTCCTTGGCCATGTACTTAGCATCGTCGAACATCTACTCAATGCCTCCCGGTGATGCAAGGTCCTTGGTCAGGTAGGGATCGTGCAGGTATGCCTCGATGAGTGCATCCGCTTCGGATACGGCTTCCTGCTCGCCTTCATCCACCTCGAGGATTCCGATCAGCTCGCGCGCACGCTGGGCTTGGGCCGGGGCACCCTTGTCTTGTACCTCGCGCAAGTGAGCGAGCCTGTGCATGCGGTGAGTCTGCCACTGGCAGGATGGGCGCGGCCAAGGATGGCTGCAATGTTGTGGCGTCGGGAGGCGGCATGGCGTGGGTCTTCTTGGCCATCGCAATCGCAAGTGAAGTCTTCGCAACCATCATGCTCAAGGTCAGCGATGGGTTCAGCAAGTTGCTTCCAGCCGTGGCAGTGGTGGTGGGCTATAGCTTCTCGTTCTTCATGCTGGCACTTGCCCTCAAGACCATCGGGCTCAGCACCGCCTATGCGATCTGGGCCGGCATCGGCACGGTGGGAGCGACCATCGCCGGCGTGGTCATCTTCGGAGAGCAACTACCGATCTTGGCGATCGTGGGGATCGGGCTCGTGGTGATCGGAGTCGTCCTGCTCAACGTCGCTGTTCCGCACTAAGGAGCAGGCAGAGGCAATATCTCGCCTGGGGATAGCTTGATCAGGGCCTGGGGATAGGGGGCAGCGGCTACCAGCCGATGCTGTCGCTGAAATCATCGGGACGGACCAGGATGGTGCTGTGTCCAATCGCCTGGCCTCGGCAACAAGTCCGTATCTGCTCCAGCACGCCGACAATCCGGTGGATTGGTGGGAGTGGAGTGACGAAGCTTTCGAGGAAGCCCGGCGCCGGGATATTCCGATCTTCTTGTCCATCGGTTACTCGGCGTGCCACTGGTGCCATGTCATGGCGCACGAATCCTTCGAGGATGTAGCTACCGCCGAATACCTGAACGCCAACTACGTCTCAATCAAGGTCGATCGCGAGGAACGGCCGGATATCGACTCCATCTATATGGAGGCCACAGTCGCGATGACCGGCCACGGCGGGTGGCCGATGAGCGTTTTCTTGGATCACCGGGGGCGACCGTTCTACACGGGTACGTACTTCCCACCGGAACCTCGGCACCAGATGTCCTCGTTCCCGCAAGTGCTGCAGGCCATCACCGATGCCTGGAGGGAGCGTCGTGGCGAGATCGAGGCAGCCGGTCAACGCATCGTCGACGCGTTATCGGGTCGACAGATCTCTGAGGGTGCCGAACATCCGCCGCGCGTCGAGGATCTAGATGCGGCGATCTACTCCTTGATGCAGGACTTCGATTCCCAGCACGGTGGATTCGGTAGGGCGCCGAAGTTCCCTCCGTCGATGGTGTTGGAGTTCTTGATTCGATACGCCGCATTACCGAACACCGCGCATGGCTCGGAAGCTCTCGACATGGCCGAGCGCACCCTCGAGGCGATGGCGCGGGGGGGAATGTACGACCAGGTCGGCGGCGGCTTCGCGCGCTATTCGGTCGATGACCGCTGGGTGGTCCCGCACTTCGAGAAGATGTTGTACGACAACGCACTTCTGTTACGCGTATACCTGCACTTTTGGCGATTGACCGGATCATCGATGGCTGAGCGCATCGTGCGGGAAACGGCGGAGTTCCTGCTTCGCGACCTGCTAACCGAACAGGGCGGTTTCGCGTCGGCGCTCGATGCCGACAGCGAAGGTGTGGAAGGCAAGTTCTACGCCTGGACGCGGGACGAGCTGGTCGAGGTTCTGGGCGCTACTGACGGTGAGTGGGCTGCTGACCTTCTCCACGTGACGGACACGGGCACGTTCGAACACGGCACATCCACGCTGCAGTTGCTGCGCGATCCTGACGACTGGTCGCGATGGCAATCCATTCGAACTCGACTCTTCGAAGCTCGGGAGCAGCGCGTTCATCCCGGTCGCGACGACAAGGTGGTTACGTCCTGGAACGGACTTGCGATCGCTGCCATGGCTGAAGCAGGACAGTTACTCGGTGAACCGACCTGGATCGATGCGGCTGTCGCCGCCGCCGACCTGTTGATTTCTGTCCACCTCGGTGCGCACGACGATGATCGTCTGTGTCGGACATCCAAGGATGGCGTCGCGGGCAACAACCTCGGCGTGCTGGACGACTACGGCAGTTTCGCTGAGGGGCTGCTCGTCCTTGCCCAGGTGACCGGGGAGGTCGCCTGGTTGCAGTTCGCCGGAATGCTGCTCGACATTTCGCTTCAGCATTTCGCCGATGGATCGGGTGGCTTCTTCGACACCGCCGACGACGCTCCCGAACTCGTGCGTCGACCCAAGGATCCTGCAGACAATGCCGAGCCGTCCGGATGGTTCGCGGTGACCAATGCTCTGGTCGGCTACGCGGCGTTGACCGGATCGAGCGAGCACCGCGAAGCGGCTGAACGAGCCCTGGGCATCGTCACGACTTTGGCCGAACGTGCTCCGCGCGCGGTGGGCTGGGGGCTGGTCGCGGCCAGTGCCCTCTTGGCGGGGCCACTTGAGGTTGCGGTGGTGACCGATGGTGCCTCGCGCGAACTCGTCGACGTCGCTTTCGCGTCCAATTCGCCGGGGACCGTCGTTGCGTGGGGACCTGTCGGCGATGGGGATCAACCGTTGCTTCGTGACCGACCCCTGATCGGAGGTAACCCGACCGCGTACGTATGCCGCGGGTTCGTCTGTGATGCTCCTGTGACGGGTGTGACGCAATTGGCGGAGTTGGTGCGGGCGCGTAGTGCGTCGGCTTGAGGTGAGAACAGGAGTAACCTGGGCGGGCCACCTGAGCCGGTCATGTCGGTCGGGTGACCGAACCGCCTTCAACGGCGAAAGCGGTACAGGAAGGGGCGAACGTGGGTCTATCCGAACTCGTATACGGCGTATACGAACGTCGGCTCCACGCACAACTCGCCGGTGCTTCGGAAAGCGGCCGCACCCCCAAACACGTGGGTGTGATCTTGGACGGCAACAGGCGGTGGGCGAGTGCCCAGGGGTCGGCGTCGTCGGTAGGTCACGCTGCCGGAGCTGCGAAAATCGTCGACTTCCTCGGTTGGTGCGATGACGCGAACGTTGAGGTCGTCACTTTGTGGTTGCTGTCTACCGACAACCTCGCCCGTCCCCACGCTGAACTCGAAGCACTCCTTTGCATCATCGAGGAAACGGTCCAGGGTCTGGTAGGTCAAGGCCGCTGGCGGCTGCATCCGGTGGGTGCGCTGGACCTGCTCCCCGATCACACGGCACGGGTGCTGAAGGAGGCCGAGGAGGCCACAGCGAACATCGACGGCTCCTTGGTGAATGTGGCGGTGGGATACGGCGGTCGCCGCGAGGTGGTGGATGCGGTGCGTTCACTCCTGCACGAACACGCCGGTCAGGGAACCACCTTGGACGAGCTAGCCCAAGTGGTGGACGTCGAGCACATCGCCGAGCACCTTTACACCAAGGGCCAACCCGATCCGGATCTGGTCATTCGGACGTCCGGCGAGCAACGACTCTCCGGCTTCTTGATGTGGCAGAGCGCGCATTCGGAGTTCTACTTCTGCGAAGCGTTCTGGCCGGACTTTCGCAAGGTCGACTTCCTGCGTGCACTTCGTGCCTACGCGGAACGCCAACGACGTTTCGGTGCGTAATCTGGGGATATGACTCCACCGGATTCGGCTGGCTCGGAACCAGGATCTGCCGAAGCTCCCGGAGGCGCCGAACCGCCGAATAGTTACGCCAATGCGGCTGCTGCTTTGAAGCATCCATTCGCCATGGTCTTGTTGCTGGCGATGGTGGCGGGTGCCATGGATGCGCGCGACTATCAATCCTTCGGAGTCTTCACCGCCAACCAAGCGGGCAACATGGTTCTGTTGTGGGTCAAGCTGCTCGAGCAGCCCGGAGTGGCGTTGTTGTCCCTCGCCTCGCTCATCGGTGCGGCACTCGGCATCGCTTTCGTCGTCTATCTGCGCAGTTGGCGACGTTGGTTCTCCGGCGCCGCTGGTTCGCGAGCCTTGCTTTACCTTGCCGCGATCGTGTTGGCGGTCACCTCGGTTCTCGGCAACCAGTTGTTTGCTTCGACCGATGGCAAACCGTTGCAGAACCTTGCAGTCTGGACGGCAGCTTGGGCAGCAGCGGTGGCCTCGGTGATGCTGTCGGCCTTCGCGCTCGGCACTCTCGCAACGGTGTTCGTATGGGCGGGCACACACAAAGCCGGGGTGATTGCGAGCACCGGCCCGTTCGTGGATGGCTCCCGAGTTCTCGCCGAGAGTGTGATCTATCGACAACCCCAATATCGACACAAGTGGAAGTACCTACTGGCATTCCCCGTGGCCTGGAGCCTGGGGGCGATGGTCGTGGGCCTGTCGCCGCTGAACCGAGAGACGATCACTTTGCTCGGAGTCGCGGTGGTTGCCGGGGTTGCTTTCTTCGCCAGACGTGTGCAAGCGGAATGATCGCCCAAGTGTTCGACTAGTCCTTAGTGCTGGGATCGCCAACGGCGGGTGTGTCCTGAAGCTTCAGAAGTCGCGTCACGGGAACCGCGGTGAGTCCGTAGACAGCCACGGTCACAGCAATGACGATGAACGTTGCCGGTAGCAGCTTCTCGGCGCCAGGCAGCTTCAAGCCGATCAGAGCCGCGCCGACACTCGATGCCGTCGCCGCCGCCACGATGCCCCGCGGATCCATCCATGCGATGAACGCCCGTTCGTTGACGGAGAGATTCGCTCGCATAGTGCAGAGCATCGCCACGACCGGTCGGACCACCACAATCAGGATCAGTGTCATGCCCAAGGTCGGAAGGAGAATCGAGCCGACTGTTGTGGCGGGAACGAGTGCAGCGATGGAAACGAACAACACACCGATGCCGATCGACACGACGGTGTCGAAGAAGGGAGTCGCACCCTGGAGTGATGCTCCGAAGTGTTGTGCGATGCGTGGCGCCATGAGCCCCATGAGCAGTGCAGCCAGGAGACCTGTCTCGTCTGCAACGTAGTTGGCCAAACCGGCGGCGACGATGACCGATCCGAGCAGAACTTGGGTTCCAAGCAAACCGTTGTTTCCAACAAGGCGACCGCCGATGACGTAGATGGCTACTCCGATTACCGCGGCGACGATCCCGACCAACAGACCTCCGAAGAACAGCCACGCGGCTTCGCCGACTGAATCGGCTCCGCTGACCTTGATCACCTGGAAGATCACCACCGCGAAGAGTCCACCAATCGGGTCGAGCAGCGTTCCCTCCCACTGCAGGATCCCGCGCGTTCGCCCGCGAGGGCGGGCGAAGTCGAGGATCGGGGTCACCACGGTCGGACCCGACACGATCAGGATGGCTCCGAGCATCAGTGCCATCTCCCAGGGGAGTCCGAGCAGGAAGTGCGCGGCGACGGCTCCACTAAGCCAGGTGATGGGCGCCCCGATGCTCACCAGTCGATGAACGACCAATCGATCCGCGCCCTCGAGGGACGAAGACCCGAGGTGCAATCCGCCCTGGAACAAGATCACGGCGACCACGAGGTCGACGGCCGCGGGAAACGCGTTTCCCAGCATCGTGTCCATGCGCAAGCCCGGGGCGACAACTCCGAGCAGGAAACCGGCGGGCAGCAAGAGCACGAGGGCGGGGACGCGCAGTCGGGGTGCGACCACTTGGCTGGCGGTAGCCAACCCCATGATCAGGGCGGCCGCCAACATGATCTGGCCGGGACTCGTCGAGGTCACACGCGAACTATCCCGCAAAGTCGATCCGCAGCACACCGATCCGCAGCACACCGATCCGCAGCACGCCGATCGGTAGGCGGCGTGTCGAACCTCAGGAGTCCCAGCCGTCCACTTAGCGTGTTCCCTGCGGACCGGGTCCGCCGGTTCGCGTCCCGCAAACAGCAGGGAGACTGTGTGCCACAGATGGCCCGTAGGACGTACGTCCTCGACACCTCTGTCCTTCTGTCCGACCCTCGAGCGCTCCTGCGATTCGACGAACACGATGTGGTGATCCCCGTCGTAGTAGTCACCGAACTCGAAGCCAAACGCAGTCATCCGGAGCTGGGCTACTTCGCGCGACAGGCTCTGCGATTGCTCGACGATTTCCGAGTGAGTCACGGTCGGCTGGATGAGCCGATGGAGATCGGCGATGCCGGTGGCACGCTGCGTGTGGAGTTGAATCACACGGACGTCGAGTCGCTTCCTTCTGGCCTTCGACTAGGCGACAACGACACTCGAATCCTCGCCGTTGCCAAGAATCTGTCGATCGGCGGCGACGAAGTGGTGCTCGTCAGCAAGGACCTTCCGATGCGTGTCAAGGCGTCGTCGGTCGGGGTGAACGCCGAGGAGTATCGAGCCGAACTCGTCATCGAATCCGGCTACACCGGCATTCAAGAACTCGAAGTTGCCGCGGGTGATCTCGATCGGCTATTCGAAGAAGGCGTGATCGATCTCGATGAGGCGCGCGAGCTCCCCTGCCACTGCGGTTTGGTTCTGGTGTCCGAGCGCGGTAGTGGTCTAGCGCGCGTCACGTCCGACAAGCGGGTGCGACTGGTGCGCGGGGATCGGGAGGCGTTCGGGGTACATGGCCGCAGCGCCGAGCAGCGCATCGCCTTGGACCTCCTACTCGATCCGGATGTTGGGATCGTGTCACTGGGGGGTCGAGCCGGCACTGGCAAGAGCGCCTTGGCTTTGTGTGCAGGCCTGGAATCGGTACTCGAACGTCGACAGCATCGAAAGGTGATCGTGTTCCGACCCCTGTACGCCGTAGGTGGCCAAGATCTGGGCTACTTGCCCGGTACCGAGAACGAGAAGATGTCGCCGTGGGGGCAAGCGGTCTACGACACTCTGAACGCTGTCACCACCTCCGAGGTCGTCGATGAGATCGTCGATCGCGGGATGCTCGAGGTGCTTCCTCTCACCCATATACGAGGTCGCTCCCTGCACGATGCCTTCGTGATCGTCGATGAAGCCCAATCACTCGAGCGGAATGTACTTCTCACTGTCCTTTCACGTATCGGCACCGATAGTCGTGTGGTGCTGACCCACGACGTCGGGCAACGCGACAACCTGCGGGTAGGGCGATTCGACGGTGTCGTCGCCGTGGTAGAGAAACTCAAGGGCCACCCGCTCTTCGCACACGTCACGCTCACCCGCTCAGAGCGCTCACCGATCGCCGCTCTCGTGACCGAGATGCTGGAGGATTCCCACCTCTGAGGCGACGGTTCTAGTCGACCCACCGGTGGACGGCAAGGGTGAGGCTGGTCACACCTTGGTGCATGTCCGTGCAGTATTCGGACATGACTGCCTCGAATGTCCGAAATGTCGTGACGCAAGCTGCATTTTCGGCGTGACAATCCCGTGATCATTGGGCAACGTAGGGGGCTGCTACTTCCCACAGACAGGTGACGTGCCGATAGAGGAGTTCCATGCGTTTCGTTCCGCGCGCGACCTCCATCCTCGCGACCTCTGCTCTAGTGCTCGGCCTCATCGCCGGCACGTCCTCTGCGGCGTGGGCCGATGAGGAGATGGATCCGTCCCTCGAGGTAGAGGTGGCCGAGCTGTTCGACCTCGACGGCAACCCGATACCTGTGTCCGAGGATCCGGGCATTCCGGAAGGCGATGGCGACAACGCCCCGGAAATCGAAGGCTTGGACCGCGGGGCGCGGTTGGCGGTCGAACTCAGCCATGCCCTCGGTTCGGAAGTCTCACAGGACATGCGTGGCTTCAAACCGAGTCTGTACCAGGGCAAGTGGTTCATGCCCAAGAAGGAAGACATCCGGCGCTGCATCATGGATCGCGAGGCGAATCACAACTACCGCGCAGTAAGCGCCGGAGGCCTCTACCGTGGCGCGTACCAGATGAATCGACGCCTTGCCATCGGTGCGACGCACATGATGATGCCGGAAGTTCGACGCGAGATGGGCGAACCGGGTGTCGAGATGCTCAAGCAACTTCGCAAGATCCCGACTCAGCAGTGGAACCGTTACTGGCAGGACCGGGCCTTTTGGACGATCTGGCGTAACGGCAATGGCAAGCACCACTGGCGTGGCGGTGCGTGGAGTTGCTGATCGGGC
>CAZQRR010000045.1:0-12604 GCA_964595675.1 uncultured Rubrivirga sp.
CAAGCCGGTGCGCTGCGCTTGGGCATCGCGCGTGCGCTGAGCGCCATCGACGAGGAGAACAACCGTCCTTCGCTGAAGAAGGCCGGCTTCCTCACTCGTGACCCCCGGGCCAAGGAGCGCAAGAAGTACGGCCTGAAGAAGGCCCGCAAGGCTCCGCAATACAGCAAGCGCTAATCGCGTGGGCCGGCTCTTCGGCACCGACGGAGTTCGTGGCCTCGCCAACCGGGACATCACGGCCGAACTCGCCGTCGATCTCGCGGTCTCGGCTGCGCATGTGCTCGCCGATGTGGGAGCGTTCGAAGGGCGAGCCTCCGTTCGCCCCACGGCGATAGTCGGTCGCGACACTCGCGCTAGCGGTGAGTTCCTCGAGGCGGCCGTGGTTGCCGGTCTCGCTAGTGCTGGTGTCGACGTGACGGTCGTAGGTGTGGTCCCCACCCCTGCGGTTGCCTGGCTGACCGCTACCAGCGGTGCAGACCTGGGCGTGATGCTCTCCGCCTCACACAACCCGATGCCGGACAACGGCATCAAGTTCTTCGCGCGTGGTGGACACAAGCTCGCCGACGACATCGAAGACCAGATCGAACAGCGCTTGGGGGAGCAGTGGGATCGGCCCACGGGCGCGGACGTTGGTCGTGTCAAAGTCGATGCCGGAGCGGCGGGCCGGTACGTCGATTACCTGGTTGGAACCATCGACGCCGACCTCGCTGGCATTCGCGTGGTGGTGGATTGCGCGAACGGTGCGGCGTCGACGGTCTCGCCTGAAGCCTTGCAGCGGGCCGGCGCGGAGGTCATTGCCATCCACGCTGCGCCCGATGGCTGGAACATCAACCAAGATTGCGGGTCCACACATCTGGACGCGCTCGCCAAGGCCGTGATCGAGAACTCCGCTGATGTCGGTATCGCGCACGACGGTGATGCAGATCGATGCCTGGCCGTCGCCGCCGATGGTTCGATAGTCGACGGTGATCACATCCTGGCGATCCTGGCTACCGCACTACACGACGACCGTCGATTGGTCGGCAATACCGTCGTCACGACCGTGATGGCGAACCTCGGGTTCAAGATCGCGATGGAGTCTGCGGGGATCGTCGTGGCCGAGACAGCGGTAGGAGATAGGTACGTCCTGGAGGAGATGCGCTCCAGCGGTTTCGCGCTCGGCGGTGAGCAGAGCGGCCACGTGGTGATGAGTGAGTTCGCCACGACCGGCGACGGCGTCTTGACGGCACTGCACGTTCTGGCTCGCATGGCGCACACAGGATCGTCGTTGGCCGAACTCGCCGCGGGAGTGGAGAAGTACCCCCAGGTACTGGTGAACGTGGGTGGCGTAGACAAGGGCGCGCTGGATACCAACGCCGCAGTTCGTGCGATCTTGGCGCAGGCTGAGGAGGAACTGGCCGGACGCGGGCGCGTGCTGTTGCGACCGTCGGGAACCGAACCGGTTATCCGGGTGATGGTGGAGGCGGCTACGAGCGAGGACGCTGAGCGGTTAGCCGGTGCCATAGCCGCCGTGGTGAGCGCTGAGCTAGCGCTCGACTAGTGCGATCCGCCATCCACTGACGTAGGACCAAGGTGAGCCATCCGGCGATGGCCATGCCGGTGAGATTGATGCCCAGTTGCCAAGCACTTCCCAAGACTTGATTCCACTGCTCGAAGACGATCCCCACAGCGATGTTGCCCGAGGCGGGGATCGTCGTGACCGAGATGAACACCCCGATGATCCCAGTGGACTGTGAGGAGGTAAGGGCGAGAACTCCGGCGGCCGCAGCAATCACTGCCACTATCAGTGACCATGCGTTGGGCGTGTAGATGAACGAGACGCCTGGGCGGGGTGCGCTGACGTCCGCAAGGGTGGCGAGTCCCGTGGCGCGAGTCAACGCAACGAAACCGACGGTCACGGTGATGGAGAAGGCGAAGCCGATGGCCAGCGTGCGAATCGCCTGTCGAAGCAGTCCGGGTCGTTTGCGAACGAGGGCGAGTCCAAGGGAGATGACGGCCATGAACTCCGGACCGAGGACCATCGCTCCGATCACGAGGATCGGCGAGTCAGTGATGACGGCTATTGCGGCGAGCAGGGTCGCCATGGTCATGAAGGCCAAGAAGATCGGGGTGATCTTGGATTGTTCGTACGCCTGCTCGATGACTTGGGGCCAAACCACGTTGTCGGCATCGGGGGAGCGTTGCTCGGCTTCCAATGCCCGCTGTGAGACCCAGGCTCCCGGCTGCAGGATCTGGATCGTGCCATCGTGCTGGACCCCGAGGTCGGTCAAAGCGCCGACCAGATCGTTGACCGCATCGCGCTCCACTTGGGCTTCGAAGACGTCGCCGTGCGGATCCACGCTGGCGCCGGAGAACCTCGACAGGGATGTCAGACTCGGCGCGGCCTTCAATATGGCTTCGCAGCGATCAGCGAGGTCGGCAGGACACGAGACCCGGACCGTTAGCACGAGGCCTACCTTGTCACCTCGGGCGTAGTCTTGCGGTCATGTGCGGGATCGTGGGCTATGTGGGCGAGAAGCAGGCCCTCGAAGTGGTGGTGGCCGGTCTGCGCAGGCTGGAGTACCGCGGCTACGACTCTGCGGGTGTCGCGGTCATCAGCGAAGGGCACCTCGAGGTTCGCAAGAAGGCCGGCAAACTCGCCAACCTCGAGACACTTATCGGCCAGGACCCCCTGCCCCAATCGACCACCGGTATCGGCCATACGCGGTGGGCCACACACGGTGGGCCCACCGACCACAACGCGCATCCGCATGTGAGTGAGGACGGGCGCGTTGCCGTCATACACAACGGGATCATCGAGAACTTCGCGGCCTTGCGAGCAGAGTTGACCGCAGCCGGCGTGCACCTGTCCTCGGAGACCGACACCGAGGTTGTTGCCCATCTGCTCGCCCGCGCGTTGCCGGATGTGAACGGTGATCTGCCGCGCGCCATGCAGGTTGTGTGCCACCGACTCGATGGAGCATTCACGCTGGTCGCGATGGATCCCAGCGATCCGACGTTGGTGGTAGGTGCTCGTCGCAATTCGCCGCTGGTTGTCGGACTAGGCGAGGGGGAGAACTTCCTGGCCAGCGACGTCGCCGCGTTCGTCGAACACACCCGCAACGCTTTGGAACTCGGTCAGGACCAGATCGTGATCGTGCGTGCAGACAGCGTCGAGGTCACCGACTTCTCGGGTAATCATGTTGAGGCCAAGCCCTTCTCGATCGACTGGGATGCGTCCGCTGCGGAGAAGGGTGGATTCGACCTGTTCATGCTCAAGGAGATCGCCGAGCAGCCCAAGGCCGTTGCCGACGCATTGCGCGGCCGCATCAACGCCGAGCACCGCATCCAACTAGACGAAGCGAATCTCGACGATGCGGTGTTGCGTGACATCTCCAAGGTGGTGGTCATCGCGTGCGGTACCGCCGCGCACGCCGGCATGGTGGCCAAGTACGCGATCGAGCATTGGACCCGACTGCCGGTGGACGTGGAACTGGCGAGTGAATTCCGCTACCGCGACCCGATCGTGGGTCCTGACTCCCTGGTCATCGCCATCTCCCAATCAGGGGAGACGATGGACACCCTCATGGCTCTTCGCTACGCGAAGGCGCAGGGTGCGCGAACTTTGGCGATATGCAACACCGTGGGATCGACGATTCCGCGGGAATCCGATGCCGTGGTCTACACCTACGCCGGGCCGGAGATCGCGGTCGCTTCTACGAAAGCCTTCCTGACGCAGATCATCGCTGCATACCTCGTGGGTTTGTATCTCGCGCAAGCGCGCGGTGCCATGTTCGAAGACGAGATCCGGGCCATCCTGGCTGACCTTGCTGACATGCCGCAGAAGGTGGACCTCGTGCTGGACACCGTGGAGCCGGTGCGCGCGTTGGCTCAGGAATTCGCCAACGCCACGTCGGTGCTTTTCCTGGGCAGACACGTGGGCTATCCGGTGGCCCTCGAGGGCGCACTCAAGCTCAAGGAACTCGCCTATATGCATGCGGAGGGTTTCCCTGCGGGGGAACTCAAGCACGGGCCCATCGCACTGATCGAGGACGGAGTTCCGGTGATCGTGGTGGTGCCCTCACCACGCGGACGTGCCGTATTGCACGACAAGATCGTCTCCAACATCCAAGAGGTGCGAGCCCGCGGTGCCGTGGTCATCGCGATCGCCGAGGAAGGCGATGAATCGATCGTGCCGTTTGCCGATCACATCATTCGCGTTCCCGAAACCCCCACCTTGATGCAACCGCTCGTTTCCACCGTTCCCCTGCAGGTGTTCGCCTGTGAACTCGCCACGGTTAAGGGCCACGACGTGGACCAGCCGCGCAACCTGGCGAAGTCCGTCACGGTGGAGTGATGTTCGGGTTGTACCCGGCTGCGCAGGTGCGTCGGGCTGAAGGTGCACTTCTGGCACAGGTGCCTGAGGGTTCCTTGATGCAGACCGCGGCACGCGGCCTGGCCACGCACACCCTCCGACTGGTTACGGATGTGCGTGGGTCCGTGGTGGGTGCGCGCGCCGTGTTACTGGTGGGTGCAGGCAATAACGGAGGCGATGCCCTCTTCGCCGGTGCCTACCTCGCCGGCCGGGGCATGGCGGTCTCAGCGGTACTCGTCACCGACTCCCACCACGTTGAGGGTTTGCGCGCTTTGCTGCGCGCTGGTGGCCGAGTGGAGTTGGTCGACCAGGTAGCGGATGCGATCGCCGAGGCGGATGTGATCGTGGACGGCATCGTGGGCATCGGGGCAAGCGGTGCACTACGTGAAGGTGCCGCGCGCGTGGTCGAGCTGGCCAATGCGGCCCCGGGACTTCGTATCGCGGTGGATGTTCCAAGCGGCATCGGGATCGACGATGGCGCAGTAGTCGGGTCCGCCTTCGAAGCCGATGCCACGGTCACCTTCGGCTGCTACAAGCCAGGGCTCTTCCTGCATCCGGGTCGGAACTACTCCGGTGCGGCTCACCTGGTGGATATCGGACTGGAACCGCATCTGCCGGAAGCTTCGATGCACGTGCTCGAATCCCCTGATGTCGCGGATTTGCTCGAAGGGCCGCAGGTCGACGACTACAAGTACCGCCGCGGAGTCGTGGGTATCGCTGCTGGAAGTCCGACCTATCCGGGAGCCGCGGTCCTGACCGTCGGTGCCGCGCGGTATTCCGGTGTGGGCATGGTTCGCTACCTTGATCGCGGCGATGGTGTGGCCGCGCGCATCGTCGGGGCCTTCCCGGACGTCGTCGCGGATCCGGGTGATTCACGATCCGATGAGCGAGTCCGTGCGTGGGCGTGCGGACCCGGTTTCACAAGGGCCGATGAGCAGACCGTGAACATGATGCTCGGTGCGCCGAGCCCAGTGGTGCTCGACGCGGGTGCACTCGAGTGCTTGGCCATGAGTGATGAGCTGCACGCGAGAGTGCGAGCCCGTGCCGACAACGGGTACACCACAGTCCTCACTCCGCACCATGGGGAGTACGTGCGCCTATTCGGTTACGATGTTCGCGTCGATGAGATTGCGCGCACGTGGGGAGTGATCGTGGTGCGCAAGGGTCCGGCAACCACCATCTGCGGCCCGGACGGCACCGTGTTCGTCGATCCGATGGGAACACCCGACCTGGCGTGCGCTGGCAGCGGTGATGTGCTCACCGGATTGCTCGCAGGGCTACTCGCCACCCGACCCGATGACGATCCGCAGATCGTGTGCACCGCCGGCGTATGGCTACACGGATTGGCCGGGCGCTGCGCCGCATCAGGGGAGCGCCCGATCACCGCGAGTGATCTGATCGCTGCCTTGCCTCAGACGATCGGCGCAATTCGCACCGGGAACCTGGCAGGGTGCGGGTTGTGAATGATCCGAGCCGCGCTGAGGCGGTGATCGACCTCAGGGCCATCGCAGAGAACTTCCAGCGGGTCTCGCAGGTGGGAGTTCCGGTGATGGGCATCGTGAAGGCCGACGCCTACGGCCACGGGCAGCAGCATGTGGCGCGGACCTTGCGCGAGTGTGGTGCGCAGTGGTTGGGAGTTGCCCTGCCAAGCGAAGCGCTGACGTTGCGCGCAAGCGGGGACCGGGGCCGTGTCCTTGCGTGGTTGTGGGCCCCCGGAGATCCGGGAGTGGTGGATTGCGTAGCTACCGATGTGGATCTGTCTGTTTCTGGCGAGCAGTCCTTGATCGATGTTGTGACAGCCGCACGTCGCGTTGGTAAGCGAGCGCGGATTCACATCAAGATCGACACCGGGCTGACTCGTAACGGGGTCCCTCGTTCGGCGTGGGAATCGATGTTCGAGGCAGCACGCGTCGCGCAGGACGACGGTTTCGTGGAGATCGTCGGCATGTGGTCGCATCTGGCCAGCGCCGATGAGCCCAGCGATCCGATGACGGACAAGCAGTGCAACCGATTCTTAGAAGGACTCGAACTAGCTGCGTCGATGGGGGTGCAGCCGCAATTGCGGCATCTGGCCAACAGCGCGGCAGCGTTGGATCGACCCGATTGCGCATTCGATCTGGTCAGATCGGGGATCGCGATCTACGGGGTCACGCCCGGCCAAGGACTGGGAAGTGCCCGAGAACTGGGATTACGTGCTGCGATGACCCTGCGCGCGCGCCTGGCGCACGTGAAGCAGATCGCAGTGGGCGAGAAGGTCTCGTACGGAGGTACCTGGACGGCTGACGCGGCCACAACGGTGGGACTCGTTCCCGTCGGTTATGCCGACGGCATCCCGCGTGCAGCGTCGAACGCCGGTGAAGTGTTCATCGCAGGAAGGCGCTGCCCGGTGCTCGGTGTGATCGCGATGGATCAGTTCGTTGTGGACCTCGGCTCGGGTGCAACGGATCGACCTGGTGACGAAGTAGCGATCTTCGGAACCGGCCACGCCGGTGAGCCCACCGCCGACGATTGGGCTCGGTGGGCGAACACGATCGGATACGAGATCGTCACCCGCATCAGCGCCCGGGTACCACGCGGATACCGGTAAGCGCATCCGGATCGGACACAATGGCACCGATGGACATCACATCTGCGATGCGAGCGGCCGGCCGCGGAGTGGCGGTGGCGGGCGTCATTGCTGCGGGCGCTGCGGTGGGTGTGCTCGCCGAACGTGCGTTGATCAAGCGCTCGGCGCGCTTTGACCACGCAGACGAATGGCTAGGTTCCCTGCGCGGTGAGGTTCGCGAACTCGTCACCGCCGATGGTTCAGCATTGCACGTGGAAGTCGATGAGCCGGACGATCCCGCTGCTGGCGATCTCACCGTGATCTTCTGTCACGGCTACGCGCTCAACCAAGACTCCTGGCATTTCCAGCGCAAGGCGCTACGCGGCACTGCCCGCTTGGTCTTCTACGACCAGCGCAGCCATGGGCGATCCACGAAAGCGGAGTTCGATACCCATCACATCGATCAACTGGGAAACGACTTGGCCGCGGTGATCGAGGCAGTCGTTCCGCATGGCCCGATCGTGCTGGTGGGCCATTCGATGGGTGGGATGTCCGTCATGGCCTACGTACAGGCCCACCCGGATGAGATCGGCTCCCGGGTGCGCGGGGTGGCACTCGTCGCAACCACGGCTGGCGGCGTACGCGCCAACACCTTGGGAATGCCCGGACCACTCGGTCGGCTGGTGCAGTCCTGGGCGCCGCCGATCGCGGAGTTCCTGGCCGAGCACGAGCAACTGGTGGCCGGTTGGTCGGATAGCGATCTCGGCTTGCTGTTGACCCGTATCTACTCCTTCGGTTCGCCGGCCTCCGACCAAGCTGGACGGTTCGTGGCACGCATGCTCGCTGAGACGTCGCTGGAAGTGGTTGCCGATTTCCTGCCGGCGCTTCACGAGCATGACAAGCACGAGATGCTGCATCTCTTCCAGAAGGCCGAGTTGCTGGTGATCGTCGGAGCCGCCGACCGCTTGACGCCACCAGCGCTGAGTGAGGAGATCGTGGCCGCGGTTCCAGGTGCGGAGTTCGCCGTGCTCGGCGATAGCGGTCACATGGTGATGCTCGAGCGACCTGACGAGGTGAGCGAACTCCTGCTCTCGCTCATCGAGCGGGTGCGTCGAGATCTCGGCGTCCGCCGTGGTGCGGCGTGAACCCGCGCGGCGTCACTTCTGCGACTGTGTTCCATTCTTCGTCCCCCGATGAAACCCGACTCTGGGGTCGAGTCCTGGGCGCCGCACTGATCGACGGCGACGTGGTGGTCCTCGATGGCGCCCTGGGTGCGGGCAAGACCACGTTCACGCAAGGCATCGCACTCGGGATGGGGTTGAGCGATTCCGTTACCAGTCCAACCTTCGTGGTTGCGCGTGAGATGTCGGCTGGCGAGACGGGCGTGCAGTTGTTGCACGTCGATGCCTACCGAGTCCGCTCTCGGAATGAGTGGGACGACCTCGACCTCGACATGGAATCAGCAGCCACAGTCGTGGAATGGGGTGAACGTGTTGCAGATGCGCTGCCCACCGATCGCCTCGACATCACCCTCACTAACGCGGGTGCCGATGATGCTCGTGAATTGTCTGTCATCGCACACGGCCCAAGGTCCGAGCGGTTGCTGGCCGCATTGGTGGCCGGATGGCGTGATGGGCAATCAGCGCCATGACGCGTGTGCTCGCCATCGACACCTCCGGCCCGGTCACCTCGATTGGTGTCGCTGATTCGGGTGGCGCGAACTTCGCGGTATCCGAGGAGGGTGGTCGTCGTCACGCGGAAGTGATCGATCAAGTCATGCACCGGGTGATGGGGCACCTCGCCGGAGCTCGGCCCGAGGTCATCGTGGCGGGCGTGGGGCCCGGTCCCTATTCGGGATTGCGCGTCGGGATCGCATTCGCCATCGGGTTGGGTCGAGCCTGGAATGTGCCGGTGGTGGGAGTGTGCTCCCTCGATGCCATCGCCTGGGGGGAGTCCGCTCGTGAGGGCGAAATGATCGTCACGAACGACGCTCGGCGTAACGAGATCTACTGGGCTGGCTACCTGGTGACCGTCGAACACGGCGCGGAGCGCATCGCAGGTCCGCAGGTGATGCACCGCGACCAAGCTCATTTCGATGTTCCGGTGATCTCCGAACGGCAGGTGGATGCAGCGGTCATGGCCGCGCATGTTGTCGCGTTGATCGACGACGACTCTTCGGTGCTGCACGTACCCAACGCAGACACTCCCGAGGACTGGGCACCGCATGGCGCCGATGGCTCACGGATTTCCATTCCCGCAGGTCCCCTGCTGGCTCCGCGACCGCTGTACCTGCGGACACCGGACATAACGGTGTCGAGCAAGAAGGGTGCAGGGAACCCGTCATGACATCGACGACGATCCGCTCGATCCGCCCGATCTGCTCAATCCGTCCGATGCGCTGGTGGGACATTCCCGATGTTCACCGGATTGAATCGATGTGCTTTCCCACGGATGCGTGGAGCATCGAGCAGTTCTGGCGCGAACTCGCCGGAGAGCCACGTGATTACTTCGTAGCCGAGGAACGGGGCTCGGTGATCGGCTACGCCGGAATCTCCACCATCTCACCGGATTGCGATCTGCAGACCCTCGCGGTCGATCCGAACGCTCGAGGTGCTGGAGTGGGTTCGAGCCTGCTGGATGCGGTCTTCGGCTCGGCCCGCGAGCGAGGCGCCACGTCGATGATCTTGGAAGTGCGCGCCGACAATCAGTCAGCTCGCTCGTTGTACGAACGCGCCGGATTCGAGACCATCGCCACCCGCCACCGGTACTACCCCGATGGCAGCGATGCACTCATCATGCGATGCCGCCCACTGCCTGCCCGTCACGTGGGGACTGCGTCATGACATCGCGTGGTCCGGTGGTGCTGGGGATCGAAACCTCGTGCGATGAGACCGGCGTCGGCATCGTGGTAGATGGTGAACTGCGCGCGAATGTGATTGCTTCGAGTATCGATGAGCAGGCTCGTTTCGGCGGGGTGGTCCCCGAGGTTGCCAGTCGGGCGCACGTCGATGCAATCGGGGCCACGATCGACACTGCCGTGGAGCGCGCTGGCATCGTCCTGACCGACGTCGATGCGGTGGCGGTGACCGCAGGCCCGGGTTTGGTGGGGTCGCTGCTCGTCGGGGTTGCGGCAGCCAAAGGTCTGGCAAGTGGCTTGGGTGTGGACCTCTACGGAATCAACCACCTCGCCGCGCATGTGGCGGTCGATGAAATGGAGCACGGGCAATTACCCGATCCGGTGATCGCTCTCCTGGTGTCCGGTGGACATTCGTCGCTGGTGTTGCTGGAGGGCGACCGCATCGAACTTCTCGGCCAGACGCTCGATGATGCCGCGGGCGAGGCCTTCGACAAGGTTGCTCGATTGCTGGGTCTGCCATTCCCCGGTGGTCCGCACATCGATCGCGCAGCCAGTGATGGCGATCGTTCGGCATTCGAGCTGCCGCGTGGTTTAGCGCATGACCCTGCGCATCGGTTCGACTTCTCGTTCTCCGGGCTCAAGACGGCGGTCTCGCGAACCCTCGTGGGGTTGGGTGAGCAGCCCTCACCGCGTCAGGTGGCTGATGTCGCTGCGAGTTTCCAGGAAGCGGTTGTCGATGTCCTATCTCGCAAGGCGATCGAAGCGTGCCGCGCCAACGGGGTGGATCACCTCGTCCTGGGGGGTGGTGTGGCGGCGAACTCCCGGTTGCGCGCGCTGACCGATGACCGCGCGCTAGCGGTGGGACTCACCGTTCGGGTACCGCGACCGGATCTGTGCACCGACAACGGTGCCATGGTGGCGGCACTCGGTGCTCGCTTGATCCGGCGCGGCATCGCGCCAACCAGTCTGGGTTTCCCCGCAACGTCGAGCATGCCGATCACATCCGTCGTATTCGCCTGACCAAAAACAGGTTCGTGAGGTCGGAGATCACCACGATCGCGTAGTCGTCTCCGTCCGGTAGTCGGATCTTGCGTCTGAGTTCGTCCTGGGGTCTGCGTGATTCCACACTCTTCAGCGCCACGGCTTCGATGCCGTGATCGCTGCACAGCGCACGCATCTGTGAAGCCTTCCCCTCAGCCAACACCTCGAACCAACGCAGCGCCGGGCATTCAGGCGCCACTACATCACTGGTCAGCCACATCGTCGATCCGGTCACCGGAGCCAGTTGATCGCCTTCGGCGCACAACTCGGCGAGTGCACCAGGGCGACGAGCCACCGGATGCAACTCAGCCAGATAGCGACTCAGTCCTGCTGGCGCAGGCCGGGTTGCATCGACGGGGAAAGCCAGACTCCATGGCTCGACCGATCCCAGGATCGTTGCTTGGCGCAGCGGCCCACTTGATGCAGCCGGCGAGTACACCGCGCACTCCACCACCGACGAGCCCACCGCCACCCATTCGGCTTTCCAGGAGTCATCGGGTGTGAAGCCAGGGGGTGTCTTCACGGCCACTGCATCGAATTCCCGTCGCAGTCGCTCCACGAAGGACCACGGTGGCGACCACAGTTCCCGGTCGCGTTCCGCACGGGACCTGCCTCCGTCAGCCGGACGAGCCTGTCCGCGTCGTGCAGGATCGACGAACACCGCAACGGGAGGCGTCAGCGATGCGACCGCGTCGGCGATCACGCCTTGAACGGTCGCGTCAGCGCGCTGCACGCGTGCCCGCGTGCCGTAGGTTCGCGCTGCGTGTTCCAGATTGGCTCGGGCGACCTCGAAGGTGACCGAATCGCGTTCGATCGCCACCACATCCATGCCGGCCGCGAGGAAGGCCCGCGCATCCATGCCGATCCCGCATCCGGTATCGACCACGCTGGCGATGCCGGCATCGGCCAAGGTCGCGGCGCGGCGGTCGGCCACCTCCGGTCGGCTGGCCTGTTCCAGGCCGACCGGTGTGGCCAACCACGGACCGCCTGCGGCCAAGGTGCCACCTGACCGGGCGCGAGCCTGGAGGCCAAGCTGTGTGACGATCGCCGAAACGAGGTCCGAAGACAGGTCCGGGCGACGCCGGCGCAGGTCCGTGACGGCCTTGAGGGGGTTGTCCTCGGGTGGACCATCGACCTGGTTGGCGAACTCCCCGAGGAGTTCAGCCCGCGCGGCGGCCGACAACCGGGACAGCTCGACCAGGCCGGGGGAGTCGCTCACCGGCCGATCCTGGCACCACAACGCGCTTGGCACTCGAATTGACAGAGTGCTAACGCCGGCGTACTGTTTGCGTTGGCACTCTCCCCGTGAGACTGCCAACAGTCCTAGCCGAATCCCGCCCGCAAGGGCGGCCGCCACCTCATCCGGAGGATGCAACCGTGTCGGTTTCCATCAAGCCACTCGAGGACCGGATTCTGGTCCAAACACTCGAAGCCGAGCAGACCACTGCCTCGGGTCTCGTCATTCCCGACACCGCCAAGGAGAAGCCCCAGGAGGGCAAGGTCTTGGCAGTGGGCCCGGGACGTTTCGACGAGGACGGGGATAAGCGGATCCCGCTCGACATCAAGGTTGGTGACGTCGTCATCTACAGCAAGTACGGCGGCACCGAAGTGAAGTACAACAACGAGGAGTACCTCATCCTCTCGGCGCGCGACGTTCTCGCCGTCGTCGAGAAGTAGGAATCCCTCCGAAATCCATGCCGTGAGCCCCGGTCCCCACGCGGGGCCGGGGCTCACGGTTTATCGAAGCCTTAGCTCACCACCCCTAGACCAAGGAAGAACATGTCCAAGATTTTGGAATTCGACGAAGCAG
>CAZQRR010000046.1:0-7894 GCA_964595675.1 uncultured Rubrivirga sp.
ACGTCCTGGCTGGGACCGATGCGATGACCGAATGGTCACTCGGCTTGATCATCGCAGCCAGCGCGCTGCTGATCTTCGGACTGCTGGCTCGGGGATTCGTACCAGCACCACGGCCGCAGCGCACTGCGGCGCCTACTCGTGCTTTCGTCGCGAGTGATTCGACCACGAGTGATTCGGCCGCGAGCAATTCGGCCGCTGAGAGCAGCCCACAACTCGTCGGCGCTGAGTCAGCGTGACCGAGTCCGCGTGACCGAGTCAGCGTGACCGAGTCAGCGTGACCGAGTCAGATTGATCTAGTCAGCCGCGCGCACCCGGCTGCCACAGGACGTCGGCGCCGGCATTGGCTATGCGGGCCAGGATGAACAGTAAGTCGCTCAGCCTGTTCAGGTACGTGGCGGTGAGCGGGTTCATGCCGCCGTGGTACATGTCCAGCGCAGCCCAGGTGGAGCGCTCGGCGCGCCGGACCACGGTGCGAGCCACGTGCAGGTGAGCTGCGACAACGGTGCCTCCGGGCAGTACGAATGAGCGCAGGGGTTCCAGACGCGCGTTGTAGTCGTCGCACGCCGTCTCGAGAGATTCGATGTAGGAATCGGTGATGCGTAGCGGGGGGTGCTCGGGGTTCTCCACGACCGGGGTGCACAGATCGGCGCCCACATCGAATAGGTCGTTTTGGATCGACGTCAGCAACACTCGAACGTCGTCGTCCACACCCGCCTGGGCGAGCACCACGCCAATCGCGCAATTGGCCTCATCGACGTCGGCGTAAGCCTTCAATCGAGGATCGTTCTTGCCGGTTCGGCTCATGTCACCGAGGGAGGTGGTGCCGTCGTCGCCGGTGCGGGTGTAGATGCGCGTCAGATTGACCATGTGTCGACCCTAGGCCACCTGGGCGCTCCCCGCTCGTACGATGCCCGCGTGGAGTTGCTCATCGAACCGAACCCGGACGTAGGCGATGTGCTCACGATCACCGGCGGTTCCCGGCTCGAAGGCTCCGTGCGCGTTCAGGGAGCCAAGAATTCGGTTCTGAAACTCATGGCTGCGGCCCTCTTGGCCGAGGGCACTACCACCGTCACCAACGTGCCGGACATCCTCGATGTGGAGATCATGTCCGAATTGCTACGCAGGCTGGGCTGCGACGTGAACCTGGATCTCCCGGCGGGCACAGTGCAGATCACCGTCCCTGAACGCCCGCATCACCGCGCCGACTACGACCTCGTCCGCAGGATGCGTGCATCCATCTGCGTACTGGGCCCCTTGGTCTCCAGATGCGGTGAAGCAGATGTGGCGATGCCGGGTGGCGACAACATCGGCTCGCGAGGTCTTGATCTGCATATCGAGGGTCTGCAGCGCATGGGCGCCACGGTGGTCAACGAGCATGGGTATCTGATCGCTACGGCGAGCCGGCTGCGAGGTGCGGACATCTGGCTCGACTTTCCGAGTGTGGGTGCTACCGAAACCCTGGTTATGGCGGCTGTCCTGGCAGACGGTTGCACCACTATCGATAACGCCGCACGCGAACCGGAGATCGTCGACATCTGTCAGATGCTCTCCGCGATGGGCGCGGATATCGAGGGGATCGGCACGTCCACTCTGGTGGTCCGTGGAGTCCGGGAACTCACCCCGGTGGTGCATCGCACCGTTCCCGACCGCATCGTGGCGGGAACGTGGGCTGTTGCTGCGGCGATCACCCGAGGGTCGATCACCATCGAGGGCGGTGATCCTGAACACCTGCGAATCGCCCTCGACAAGCTCAGCTCCGCGGGTGCGCACGTGGACACGGCTGCGAACGGCTTCCGAGTATCGATGGATTCCAGGCCCCAGGCGGTGGACATCGTCACGCTGCCGTACCCGGGATTCCCCACCGATCTACAGCCACAGTTCATCGCACTCAACGCAATCGCCGACGGTGCGGCACTGGTGACCGAGAACCTCTTCGAGGCTCGCTTCCGATTCGTGCGGGAACTAGCGCGACTCGGTGCCGATGTGCGCACCGATGGGCATCACGCGCTGATCAGAGGTCGCGAAGGTCTGTCAGCGGCCCCCGTCGAGGCAACCGACATTCGCGCCGGAGCCGGACTCGTGCTCGCCGGTCTGGTAGCCGAGGGAACCACCGAGATCTACGGGGTAGGCCACATCGACCGTGGGTACGCGGGGCTGGTCGATGACTTGCGATCCCTCGGTGCCCAGGTGCACCGCGTGCAAGGCATGCAACGCAACGGCTCCTAAGTCAATTTCGATCAAGACGTCAGCACCGATCAAGACGTCAGCACTGCTCAAGACGTCAGCACTGCGCGGGCACGCTCTTCGTCAGCGGGCCACACCATCACGCGTGGGCCGTCCAACGTGGAAGCCAGATTGGCGCGGATCCCTGCATCCTCGAGCCTGCGGCGCACCATCTCCCCGTCGATGAAGGTCGCGGGGGAAGCGATCGGAACGAGCATGCCGTACTCGTCCTCCGAGCCGGGTTTGGCGGCGGCGGCAACGACCGAAGTCTTCTTCGAACTGAAGGCCCACCGCAGCAGCACGATCAAGATCCCCACGGCGATCAGCGCCACGAAGGGACCGAAGGCGTAGGAGAAGGAGTTACTCACGGGCCTATCGTCGTCGGCCTGCTCAGGATGCGCCAGCCGGGCCCTGGGAGTGCCCCTACGCTGAAGGCATGGTCGATGAAGGGAAGGCTCCCGAACGCGAGCGGCCGTGGTTGATGCGCACCTACGCGGGGCACTCCTCGGCCTCAGCCAGCAATGCCCTCTTTCGACTGAACCTCGACAAGGGCCAGACCGGCCTGTCCGTGGCGTTCGATCTTCCGACCCAGACCGGCTACGACCCCGATTCGCCGATGGCGGCTGGCGAGGTAGGGAAAGTCGGTGTCCCGATCGCTCACCTGGGAGACATGCGGCGGTTGTTCGCCGACATCCCGCTGGATCGAATGAACACCTCGATGACCATCAATGCCACGGCCATGTGGCTGCTGGCGTTGTACGTGATCGTCGCCGAGGAGCAGGGGGTGGATCCTCGGGAACTGCAGGGCACCACACAAAACGACATCATCAAGGAGTACCTGAGCCGCGGGACCTACATCTTCCCCCCCGGTCCCTCCCTTCGACTCATCACCGACATGATCGTGTACTCGGTCAATGACATCCCCCGCTGGAATCCGATCAACATCTGCAGCTATCACCTGCAAGAGGCCGGTGCCACCCCAACACAGGAGATTGCCTTCGCGCTTGCGACGGCGATCGAGGTCTTGGACCGAGTTCGTGCTTCCGGTCGGGTCCCCGATGATGAGTTCGGTCAGGTTGTTGCCCGGATGTCCTTCTTCGTCAACGCAGGCGTTCGCTTCGTCGAAGAGATGTGCAAGATGCGCGCCTTCGTGGACATGTGGGACACCATCACCCGCGAGCGTTACGGCATCGAGGATCCGAAGCAACGGCGGTTCCGCTACGGCGTGCAGGTCAACTCGCTGGGTCTTGCTGAGGCCCAACCGGAGAACAACGTGTACCGGATCATGTTGGAGATGCTCGCCGTGACGTTGTCCAAGGACGCTCGGGCGCGGGCTGTCCAGCTTCCTGCCTGGAATGAGGCGCTGGGGCTTCCACGTCCTTGGGACCAACAGTGGTCTTTGCGCATGCAGCAGGTCCTCGCGTTCGAGACCGACCTTCTGGAGTACGAGGATCTGTTCGAAGGATCGCCGGTGGTGGAACGCAAGGTCCGGGAGATGATCACCGAGGCAACCGCCGAATTGGATCGCGTACTCGAACTCGGTGGCGCCGTGGCCGCCGTGGAGAACGGGTACATGAAGGGTGAATTGGTCTCCTCGCTCACCCGTAGGCGGGCTCGGATCGAGTCCGGCGAGATCACCGTGGTGGGGGTCAACGCATTCCAGTCCTCCGAGCCCAGCCCCTTGCAGGTGGAAGGTGAGATCGCGGTCCAGGTCGTTGATCCCGCGGTAGAAGCAGAAGCCGTCGACAGCATCGAGAGCTGGCGCGCAGCTCGTGATGAGGGCAGTGTCGAGCAGGCTCTGACAGACCTGCGAATCGCAGCCGAGTCAGATGCTGATCTGATGAAGGCCAGCATCGAATGCGCGCGGGCGGGGGTCACCACCGGCGAGTGGGCCGGAGTGCTCCGAGAGGTCTTCGGTGAATTCCGGGCACCGACCGGGATCGACAGCGCACCCATGTTGGTTCCGGAACCTGCCGCGTCGGCTGGCTCGTCGTCGTCCATGGCAGATGTCGCGGCCCGGGTGCGTGAGTTGGCCACGCTGCGGGGTAGGCCCTTCCGGTTCCTTGTGGGCAAGCCCGGACTCGATGGCCACTCCAACGGCGCGGAGCAGATCGCGGTACGTGCTCGTGATGCTGGCTTCGAAGTCGTCTACCAGGGCATTCGGCTCACGCCCGAGCAGATAGTCGAGGCTGCCATCGCCGAAGACGTGGATGTCGTGGGCCTGTCGATCCTCTCCGGTTCGCATCGTTCCCTCGTGCCGACGATCGTCGAGGGTCTTGCCGCACACGGCGCGTCCGACGTTGTAGTTGTGGTTGGTGGCATCATCCCGGACGAGGATGCGATGTGGTTGAAGGAACGAGGCGTCCGAGAAGTGTTCACCCCCAAGGACTACGACGTCGCAGCGATCTTGAACGCAATCGTCGATCACCTGGATGAGAAGGCGTGAGTAGGTTCGACTCGTGCGCTTAGTCGTCACCCGTTGCACTGTCGATTACCAAGGTCGTCTGAGCGCGCACCTGCCGGAAGCCGTCCGTGTCGTGATGGTGAAGGCCGATGGTTCGGTGCTCGTACATGCCGATGGCGGTTCGTACAAACCTCTGAACTGGATGAGCCCACCGTGTCGCATTTCCGAATCGAGTTCCGCTGAGGTCGAAGACGGATCGCTCGTCTGGACCGTCGAGAACAAGGCGGGGGAGCGGCTCACGATCACCCTGCATGAGGTGCTCCACGACTCCGAGCACGAGTTGGGCACGGATCCGGGACTTGTCAAAGACGGAGTCGAAGCGCACCTGCAGAAACTGCTGGCCGAGCACGCGCAGACGTTCGGTTGGACATTGGTCCGCCGGGAATATCCGACGGCGATCGGACCGGTGGACCTGTTGTGCCGCGACGCCCAGGGAACGAGTGTGGCGATCGAAGTCAAGCGGCGCGGTGAGATCGACGGAGTCGAGCAACTCACTCGTTACCTCGAGTTGCTGAACCGAGATCCACTGCTTGCCCCCGTGGCCGGCGTCCTCGCGGCCCAGGAAATCAAGCCGCAAGCACGTACGTTGGCTCAAGATCGAGGTATCACGTGCCTGGTCGTCGACTACGAGGAACTCAAGGGGACCGCTGAGACCGGCCTGCGCCTGTTCTAGCGCTTTGGCAGACTGCCGCCATGGAGCGATTGGGAAACATCACGAGCGTCGCCGTCGTCGGCATGGGCACGATGGGATCGGGGATCGCCGAGGTGATCGCCCGTCATGGGATTTCCGTCAAGGCAATCGAGGTTGACGACCACACCCTCGATGCGGCGAAGCAGCGGGTCGAGGCGTCGACCGAGCGCGCGGTAGCTCGCGGCAAGTTGTCAACCGACGAGCGTGCGGACCTCTTGGGTCGAATCACGTTCACGACCAACATCCAAGATTGCGTGGCCGCTGATCTGGTCATCGAGGCAGTGCCCGAGGACTTGGAGCTGAAGCGGGACATCCTCAGGCAGCTCGATGGCCTGGTATCGGATCACGTGATCTGGTGCACCAATACGTCGTCGTTGTCCGTCACGCAGATCTCCACGGCAGTGAGCCAACCCGCACGGGTCGTAGGCATGCACTTCTTCAACCCGGCACCGGTCCAGGATTTCGTCGAGATCGTGCGCACCGTCGTCACAGACGATGCGGTAGTCGAGCAGGTGCGGGAGTTCGCCCAGCAGATCGGCAAGGAGGCGGTCATCTGCGAGGACAAAGCCGGTTTCATTGCCAACAGTTTGCTGTTCGGATACCTCAATCACGCTGCGTCGATGTACGAGCAGAAGTACGCCAGTCGCGAGGACATCGATACCGCGATGCGTTTGGGATGCGGGCTGCCCATGGGGCCGCTCGCACTCTTGGACTTGATCGGTCTGGACACGGCGTACCAGATCTTGGACACCATGTACAAGGAAGGCCGTGATCGGCTGCACGCACCGAGCCCGATCCTGAAGCATCTGGTGACCGCTGGTCTGAAGGGGCGCAAGTCCGGTCGCGGCTTCTATACCTATGCCGAACCCGGTTCGCCCGAGGTCGTGTCCGATGCCCTTTCACCGCGACACGATTCACTCGCCACCGGTGCTCGCACCGTTGCCTCGGTAGGGGTGGTCGGGTCCGGGACGATGGCGACCGGGATCATCGAGGTCTTCGCCAAAGCAGGACTGCCCGTCACCTTCGTCGCCCGATCCGCAGACAAGGTCGAGAAGGTGACGTCGTCCATCGCCCGCAGCCTGGAGAAGGCGCTTCAGCGCGGGAAGATCACCGAGCAGGAGGTCGACGCGACGCGAGGCCGCATCACCGGGACCACCCAGCTCGATGACCTTGCAGGCGTGGATCTTGTGGTGGAAGCCATTGCCGAGGAACTGGACGTCAAGACTGCACTCTTCGAGAACCTCGATGAGATCTGCAAGTCGGGGGCGGTCTTGGCCACCACCACGTCCTCGCTTCCCGTGGTGGATCTTGCAGCGGTCACGTCGCGTCCGGGTGATGTCGTGGGATTGCACTTCTTCAATCCCGCCCCGGTGATGAAGTTGGTCGAGGTCGTGGACACCGTGGCAACGTCACCGGATGTGGTGGCAACGGCCATGTCGGTGGTCGAGAAGATCGGCAAGGTGGGGGTTCGCTGCGGGGATCGCGCGGGCTTCATCGTCAATGCGCTGCTGTTCCCCTATCTCAACGACGCCATCAAGATGGCCGAAGGCAACTACGCGGGCACCGACGACATCGATACCGCGATGAAACTCGGCTGTGGCTACCCCATGGGACCGTTCGAACTCCTCGACGTAGTGGGCCTCGACGTATCGCTCGCGATTCAGCAGACCCTCTATCGGGAGTTCCGTGAGCCGGGTTTCGCTCCGGCACCGTGGCTGGAGCATCTGGTCACCGCGGGCTACACCGGACGCAAAGCGGGCCGTGGGTTCCGCCCGTATACCTGATTATGGGTCGCAAGAACCGCCGGAGGGTCGAACCGGCCAGGAGTGCTCCGGTGTCCAATCAGCGCCTCGAGGTCCATCCGGATGGTGAGTGGTACGTGCGGTCGCTCACCGGATCATCGGCGACCAAGGTCTACCGGTGCCCGGGCTGCGATCACGAGATCCGACCGGCCACGCCGCACGTGGTGGCATGGCCGGCAGATGATCCGCGTGGGGCTGACGAACGACGCCACTGGCACACGCCGTGCTGGGGGGCTCGGAATAGACGAGGACCTCGCGGGTGAGCGAGCTGCAGTCCATCACCGCGAACTCCGTGCTGCCTGCGGACCGTAGAGCGTTGACGATCACGACCTCCGATGGATTGGAACTGGTGGGTGAAGTAGCCCTTCCCCTCGACCGGGAAGCCGTGGCCACGATCGTGTGTGTCCACCCATTGCCCACGCATGGCGGGATGATGGATTCGCATGTCCTGCGCAAGATGTCCTGGCGGTTACCGGCATTGGCCGATATCGCCGTCCTTCGTTTCAACACGCGGGGAACGAGCAGTGCCGCCGGAACGAGCGAAGGATCCTTCGACTCAGCGCAGGGCGAGGGTCAGGATCTGCACGCGGCGATCGCCGAGGCGATGAGCCTCACACCGGCTCCGGTGTGGCTGCTCGGTTGGTCCTTCGGCACCGATGTGGTGCTCAAGCACGGCGACATCGATCCGGTGGCAGGAGCGATCTTGCTCAGTCC
>CAZQRR010000046.1:7994-12473 GCA_964595675.1 uncultured Rubrivirga sp.
GGCTTCGGTGCTTTGCCCCGACAGTGGAATGGACCGATGGACAAGTGGAGCGACCTGTGACCTACATCGCGTGGACGGACGAGGGCTCTGGGCCGGCGGTCGTCCTGCTCCACGCTTTCCCCTGCGACCGGTCGATGTGGGATGCGCAGGTGGGTCCGCTCATGGAGGCCGGTTGGCGAGTGCTGGTTCCCGACCTGCCCGGTTTCGGTGAAAGCGAGCTACTCGATCAAGAACCGCACCTCTCGTCGGTCGTCGATCTACTGGCCTCCTCGTTGCTTGAGCGTTCGATTGATCGGTGCGTTCTCGTCGGTCTGTCCGTCGGCGGCTACCTCGTGATGGAGTGGCTGCGTCGATATCCGGACATGGTGGCCGGCATCGTCCTATGCGATACCAAGGCGAGTGCCGATAGCGACAAGGCGGCGGCGGGGCGACGTGAGATGGCGGCCACGATCGAACGCGACCCAACGTCCTGTGCGTCAACGCTCAGCGAGCGGCTCTTACCAATAATCGTCGGCGAGACCACCTGGTCAAGCCGTCCCGAGGTGGTCGAGGCGGTCACGAAGTGGATGTATGCGGCCCAACCCGACAGCGTGGGCTGGTACCAGCGCGCCATGGCAGCGCGGCCTGACTCGATTGACACCTTGAGTGAAGCCGAGGTACCGGCCCTCATTCTCTGGGGTGAGGAAGACGCGATGGCACCTCGAGTTGAACAAGACGCGATGGTCGATGCCCTGCGTGATGCTCGATTGTCCGTGATCCCGCGAGCGGGGCACCTGTCGGCGGTCGAGAATCCAACAGCGGTCACCCCTGAATTAGCGGACTTCCTGATGGCGGTTCGGCGAGTGAATCTTGAGGGGTGAGGGATTTCCCTCACGATCAGAGTTGCGCCGACTGTCTGCCTCTACCTTTGTAAAGGCTGGACCTTCGCGGAAAGGCTCGTGCCCGGAATCCCGTGCACATATCCAAGGAACTAATGAAGGAATCGAATGTCAGACAAGACGTATGTGTTGTACGCAGCGAGTTACGCCTCCAAAGAGGACGCCCTTGAAGATCTGAAGGCCTTGAAGGAGATCAAGTCCGCTGGTGAAATCCGTGATCTCACCGCCGCCGTGGTCTCCAAGAACGACAAGGGACGGCTCCATGTTCATGAAACGACGCATGCTGGCAAGGCAGCAGCGGGCGTGGGCATCGTTGCTGGCGCGATCATCGGTGCGGTGTTTCCACCCGCAGGTGTTGCAGTGGTCTCCGCTGCCGTCGGTGGTGCTGCGGGCGTGGGCATCGTTGCCGGCGCCATCGGGCATTTCGCCGGGGGCATTAGCCGCAAGGATATGAAGGAGTTGGGCGAATATTTGGATGCCGGCGAGGCAGCCCTGCTCGCCGTCGCCGTCGATGCCGTCTCGACCGACATCGACGCAGCGCTGACCCGCGCGAGCAAGAAGGCCAGCCGCGCGATCGATAAGGGCGACGTGAGTGCCGCCGTTGCCGACCTTGAGAAGGGTCTGGACAAGGCTGCGAATATCGCAGGTGAGTAGTTCCGGGTGGGGCCGTGGTGCGTAGCCATGGCCCCATGCCGGTTTTTTTCGGATATTGAGGATTGTCAGTGCGAGTTTCATGCTCACTTCGTAGCGTTCGGATATGCCGCTAGATGCCAGGCGCGTCCTTATTGTCGAGGACGAGCCACTGATGTCGTCATTGCTCGCAGACGTGTTGACCGAGTATGGCTTCACGGTGCGGGCGGTTGGCAACGTATCCGAAGCGAAACGCGAAGTCGAGACGTTCGATCCTGACATGCTTTTGCTAGATGTTTCCCTAGGTGATGGACCTACGGGTATCCACTTGGCCCACGCCATGCGGCGCTCGCGACCGGATATCGCGATCCTCGTCTTCACAAGTCAGATGGATATCGGCGACGCTGGTACTGACGGCCTGGGGTTGCCTCCTGGAGTCGGCATGCTGCGCAAGCACCTTGTCAGCGACAAGACGTACTTGATTGAGGCGATGGAGAAGGTGCTGAGCGAGCAAGGCGATCCCGCCATGGAGACCCAGAGCGCTGACAGCGCATTTGCTTTCCTGGGTGTTAATGGATCCAGGGCGCTGAGGCTGTTGGCGGAGGGGTACGACAACGAGGAAATCGCCCGACGCTGCGGCGTGAGCAGAAAAACCGTTGAAAGATGGATCGAGCAGGTCTATCGAGATCTTGGGATCGACACCAAGGGCTTACTGAACCCCCGGGTAGCCGCCGCGCGCCGCTTCTTCTTTGCTGTCGGCGTTCCCGGGGCTAAGGAGTGACCGAAGCGTGATGACGCATGAGAACCGGCAACAGGCAGGTTGTTTGGGTGTGACCCTCGTTACGGGTTCGGGTCCAGGAGATCGAAGCCTCGTCGAGTAGGGCTGAGCCGAGTCCGTAGCGCGATGTGACGAGATCGTTGACTCCGTTGTCAATCACACTCAGGCGCAGCGTCCGTTCATCGGCGGTTTCCAGGCCGATCTCAATCGAATCCGCACCACCGTGCCTGATGCTGTTGAAGATCAGCTCAGGAATGAGTTCGTTCACTGACCTTGCGCAGAGGGGATCGCCTGTCAGTGCCTGTCGTGCTTGGTCCTCTAGTGAGAAATCCAGGTGTACGGAGTCGGACCAGTTGCTCTGGGTCAACTCGATGACCTTCTCGACCGGATCGGGATGGGAGTTGATGGCATCGAGTTCGGACAAGGACTGGAGGACATCAGTCTGGAGTGTCCGTACGAGTGCTTCGTCGTCTCCGCCTTGGGCCATGGCGCGATCCAAGCGCAAGAAGGAAGCTGCGAGCGACGCCTGGAGCCGGCCGTGGAGGGCGCGGGCTAAGGCGCCCTCTTGCTGCCGGTGTCGTTCACGAGCGCGCGCGAGAGCCCAACGTAGATCCCCCGTCGTGGCTCGCAGCTCCATTTCGAGCTCCAGGTCCTGATCTCGGGCGGCTTCTGCAATCGCTAGCGGGCCGCACAGCAGGAGGTTGAGCAACGGGGCCGCGACAACGAACAGGAACGGTTGGGCTTGGCTCTGCATGTAGGGCAGCGTCGCAAGCCCAAGGGCTAGGCCGCCGATGAGAACGGCGATGACGAAGCCCACAGCCTTGGTGCTCGTTCCGCGACCCTCCGTGAGGTGGATCGCTACTTTTCGTGCAAGCCAGAAGGCCGGAATCGTGACGAAGAGTGTTGCGACAAGGCCCGCGGTGAGTCGTGGACCAAACTGGAAGAGGTGTATCGGAATCCCCAGCCAGACGAGCAGCAGGGGAACGATCACCGGGTGGATGCGGGAGGGGTCAAGGCCCTGCCGGACCGCAAGCGGCCAGTCAACGCCGATCGCCTCGATGGGTGGTGTGGGTGGCGTCCAGGTAGATGGTGTGGCGGCAAGTTGGTGACTGAGTGGTCGCACAACTTCGTCGATCGTGATTCGAAGCCGCTCGCGAAGTTCGGCGGAGCCTGCTATCCGAAGGCCGCCGAGACTATCGAGGATCGAGCGACGAACCTCATCAATAGCCCGATCGTTGAGGCGTTCCAGATCTCGCTGGGCTACCTGTTGGAGTTCAAGGAGTTGTTCACGTTCGGCGATGAGGTGTCGGCGCAGGGCATGTAGACCGCGCACCTCGCTGACCAGGAACCATAGAAGGATGGTGATGAGTGCCAGGTGACTGACGGACGCCACGATCCTGAACACGAATTCCGGTGAGTCAGTCACGCCAGTGACGACGAACAGGATGCCCATCGCGATACCGCGGGCTGCTGCCCCGACTATCACGGAGACCACGAGCAACCGGGTCCAGTACCGAGGTTTAACTCGCGGACAGATGGCGCTCAGCGTCAGGAACGGGAAAGTGAACATCAAGACTTGAAGGGCAAACAGCAACGCCAGTCGCACGGCCAGGTTGCCAGGGCCACCCCCGAGAGCGGCCCATTCGCCGATCTGCACCAGGGCGACCCACAGGAACGACAGCCCGAAGACAGGAACCGACAGGAGAGCGTCGGGTAGCATCCGAATTCGGCCCTGTGTCATATCTCGCTCGCGTTCATGTGCACGACGAGTCCTCGATTTCGGTGCGACGTTGGCTGAGGTTAGCGCTCTTGGGCCTCTCGGGCACCCCCTTAAAGATGAGGGAATTCCCTCACGAATGACGGATCACGATTTTCCTCAACTAATTTGTGCCCGACTCAGACTCGGTGAACTGGGCGAAACCGTTGAACTCCATTTGAGAGGGCCGTCATGACGCAGTACACCAACGCCAATGCCATGGACAACGTGATCTTGGTGCTGTTCGAAAATCGTTCGCTCGACAACATGCTGGGCCACCTATACGGACCGGCCGATGGCAAGACGTTCGAAGGCGTCATCGGCAAGGATTTGTCGAATCCGGTTCCGGCATGGGCCGAGCACCAGCCGCCGGACGGCAGCGGTGTTGTGAAGTATCACGCGGCGACCGACATGGACTCGCCGAATCCAGACTCCGG
>CAZQRR010000047.1:0-12151 GCA_964595675.1 uncultured Rubrivirga sp.
CCGATGAGAAGGCGCTGCTCGAGCAGGCCTACGAGGCAGTCAAGGCCAAGCAGGCCGACGTCAAGGATCTGTGAGGAGCCACGTGTCCAAGATCAAGGTGACCAACCCCGTCGTGGAACTCGACGGGGACGAGATGACGCGCATCATCTGGCAGTTCATCAAGGACGAACTCATCCTGAAGTACCTCGATGTCGATCTGAAGTACTTCGATCTGGGTATCGAGCACCGAGATGCAACCGATGATCAGGTGACCATCGATGCTGCTCATGCGATCCAGAAGTACGGCGTGGGGGTCAAGTGCGCAACTATCACCCCCGATGAGGCTCGGGTCGAGGAGTTTGGTCTGAAGAAGATGTGGCGTTCGCCCAACGGCACGATCCGCAACATCCTCGGTGGCGTGATCTTCCGCGAACCGATCATCATCGACAACATCCCGCGGCTGGTTCCCACGTGGACCAAGCCGATCATCGTCGGTCGCCATGCCTTCGGTGATCAGTACCGCGCCACCGACTTCAAGGTCGAGAAGGCCGGAACGTTGACCATGACCTTCACCCCCGCAGATGGTTCGGAGCCGATGGAGTTCAACGTCTTCGACTTCCCCGCCGGTGGAGTGGCGATGGGGATGTACAACCTCGATGAGTCGATCCGCGACTTCGCCCGTGCCTCATTCAGGTACGGACTCGCGCGCAACTATCCGGTCTACATGTCCACGAAGAACACGATCCTGAAGGCCTACGACGGTCGATTCAAGGACATCTTCGCCGAGATCTTCGACGCCGAGTTCAAGGACGACTTCGAGAAGGCGGGTATCACCTACGAGCATCGTCTTATCGACGACATGGTCGCCGCGGCCCTCAAGTGGGAGGGTGGCTATGTGTGGGCCTGCAAGAACTACGACGGCGACGTCCAGTCCGACACCGTGGCGCAGGGCTTCGGCTCCCTCGGCCTGATGACCTCGGTGTTAATGACCCCGGACGGCAAGACGGTCGAGGCCGAGGCGGCCCATGGCACGGTCACGCGCCACTACCGCCAGCACCAGCAGGGCAAGCCCACCTCCACCAACCCGATCGCGTCGATCTTCGCGTGGACGCGTGGCCTCGAGCACCGCGGGAAGCTCGATGGGACCCCCGAGGTGAGCGAGTTCGCTCGAACCCTGGAGCGGGTGTGTGTCCAGACGGTCGAAGAAGGCAAGATGACGAAGGATCTCGCTTTGCTCATCGGACCCGATCAGCCGTGGCAGACCACGCAGGAGTTCTTGGGATCGATCGACGAGAACCTGCAGAAGGCGATGCGTTAGGCGCGCTGGGTTCGCATCAAGCTCTCCTGCACCACCGATGCCACGAGGCTTCCGGCTTCGTTGTAAAACAGCCCGCGCGCGAGACCGTGTCCACCGCCGGCCGCGGGGGTGTCCTGGTCGAAGAGCAACCAGGAGTGTGTATCGACCGGGGCGTGGAACCACATCGCGTGATCGATGGAGGCGACCTGCAGGGAACCGCGCTGTTCGCGGTGCGGGCTAGTGGCCGTGGTGACCATGCTCAGGTCCGACAGGTAGGTCAATGCGCACGCCTGGATCAGCGGATCATCGGGCATAGGTTCGGTGATGCGAACCCATGCCATGCGTTCGTAGCGACCGTCGGTCATCTCAAGTGGCCCATCGGTTGGGTTGAGGGTGCGCATCTCGATCAGTGACTGATCGGGGAAATCGAAATCCGCCGCCTTGGCACCAAGTGGGAGTACGCGAGCGGCCAGGTCTACTTCGCGGGCATCGCCTGGAGCCGCCACGTCGGGCATCTGGAATTGATGGTCGGGTCCGGGATCCACGACGGAGAACGAGGTGGTCATCATGAAGATCGTCTCGCCTTGCTGGACCGCCCGAACGATGCGCGTAGAAAAGGAACCTCCGTCGCGCGGTCGATCCACCAGGTAGGTGATGGTGTCCTTGGTTCGCCCTGGTCGCAGGAAGTATCCGTGCAGCGAATGGACTAGCCGATCGGGCTGGTCGATCGTCTTGCCGGCTGCCATGAGTGCCTGCGCCGCGATCTGGCCACCGTAGGCCCGCAGCGGGGCTCCGGAATGACACACCCCTGTGAAAATGTCCCGATCGACGGCGGTCAGGGAAAGTCGATCCACGAAGTGTTCATCGCCGTACTCGTCGTCGCTGTACGCGTCGGGGATCGCACTCACGAGAAAACCCTAGCCGCGGCTCTCGGGTGCACATCCGAAGCCGACGGCAGGGGCTTTGGAAGGATGGGGGAATGGCAGTCAACGAACGCCCCCGAGTCCTGTCGGGAATCCAGCCCACCGCGGACTCCTTCCATATTGGGAACTACCTCGGGGCGTTGCGCGAATGGGTGCGGTTGCAGGACACGCACGACGCTTTCTACTGCGTGGTCGATCAGCATGCGATCACCGTCGAGCACGACCCGCAATTGCTCCGGGAGCGCACATTGGTGTCCTTCGCCCAGTTGCTTGCCGTGGGCCTGGATCCCGAGCGATCCACTCTCTTCGTGCAAAGCCAGGTTCCCGAACACAGTCAGTTGGCATGGGTCCTGGAATGCCAGACCGGATTCGGGGAAGCCGGACGCATGACGCAGTTCAAGGACAAGAGTGCGAAGGGCGGGGCGGATCGATCCACGGTCGGCCTGTTCACCTACCCGATCCTGCAGGCCGCGGACATCTTGATCTACCAAGCCAACGGGGTTCCGGTCGGTGAAGACCAGCGTCAGCACCTTGAACTGACGCGCAACTTGGCGCAGCGTTTCAACGCGCGGTTCGGGGAGACATTCGTGGTTCCCGAGCCGTTCATCGTGAAGGAGACGGCCAAGATCGTCGACCTCCAAGACCCCACCGCCAAGATGAGCAAGTCAAGTCCTCCGGGGTGCATCTTCATGCTCGACGAGGACTCCGTGACCACCAAGAAGATCAAGTCGGCTGTGACCGACTCCGAACGAGAGATCGTGTTCGATCCGGACAGCAAGCCTGGCGTCTCGAATCTGTTGATCATGCAGCAGGCGATTCGAGGCCTAACGATGGAGGAGATCGTCGCCGGCTACGCCCACAAAGGCTATGGCGACCTGAAGAAGGAAACCGCAGAACTCGTCGTAGAAGCCATCGCACCGTTCCGTGAGCGAACCCGTGAGTACCTGGCTGATCCAGCCGAATTGCAGCGCATCATGCATCGTGGAGCCGACAAGGCTCGCTCGGTTGCGGGTGTGACCTTGGCAGATGTCTACGACAAGGTCGGCTTCGTCAGGGCGTGAGCCGGCTCGTCAGTTTGCAATCCGACGTCGTCGTCGAGTGAAGACCCTGCGGATAACCGCGACGAGCGCCACCGCGATCACCGCGGAGAAGATCGTCAACCATCCCCATGCAGTGGGTGAAAGCGAAGACAGCGTCGGGGGTTCCTGACTCGTGGCGACGTCGGATACGAGGATCGGACCCGTCGGACTCGTCGCCTCGGGTGATGCAAGAGCAGATGCCGACGCGACCTGATCCGACGCGGGTCCGACCAATTCACCCACCGGGATGATCTCGTCGCGATTCGCGAATCCCCAGTTGAGGAGTTTGCGTGCTGCCTCGTCGCTGGGTTCACGGATTCCCATCAGAGCGACGATCAGAGTGCGACCATCCCGCTCGGCTGCGCCGATGAACGTCCGTCCGGCCTTACTCGTGTATCCGGTCTTCACCCCGACCGCTCCCGGATAGCCGTCCATCACCAGATCGTTCTGGTTATAGATGGTGATGGGCTTCTTTCGCTTCTTTCTCGGGTTGGGGAACTCGGCGGATTTGGCCGTTGCGTAGCGGCGGAAGTCCTCGCGCTCCAACGCAGCGCGGGCGATCAGCGCGAGGTCGTAGGCGGTGGACAGTTGGCCGGGAGCATCCAGACCGCTCGTGTTGCGGGCGGTGGTGTTGTAGGCCTGCAAGTCCGCAGCGACTTGGTTCATCTGTTCGACGGTCTTCTTGACGCTGGAATTGGCCTGAGCCAAGGCGATCGCCGCATCGTTGCCGCTCGGAAGCATCAGCCCGTAGAACAGCTGGTCGATCGTGTACTCCCGACCTTGGCGGATTCCGACTTTGCTGCCGTAGGTGTTCTGCGCTTTGGCGGTGCCGGTCCAGGTCGCCTCGGGGTCGAGTTCGGGGAGCAGTGTGAGAGCCGTCAACGTCTTGAGGGTGCTCGCGGGACGACGCTGCTTGTGGGCCTTCTTTGCGGCAAGCACCTCACCGGTGGTGGCGTCGACCAGCACCCAGGTCCGTGCCTTCACCTTCGGCAACTCGCGCGCACCCCCACTGAGGTCGGCGATAGGTCCCTTCTGGGCGAGCCGGGGACCGCCGAGGACCTCGCTTTGGAACGTGGGTTCTAGTTCAGTGGGCTGAGGGGACGTTTGTGGGGACACGCCCGACGAAGGAGAGGGGTCGGGGGACAGTTCCACCAACGGTGCCGGGGTGGGGGTGATCTCGTTCGCAGATGCGGTTGGACTGATAGTCCACTGGGTCGCCGTCAGTGCCCCTGCGGTGATCATGACCATCATTGACCGAGCAAGGCGCATAGGACTGACATGGTAAGCCTGACCGCTGGGAAGCCCCCACTAGCCTGGAGCACCCACCGTGAGGAGAGACATGTCGACAGTCCTGCCTGAGCGCACCCCCACCGGCCTGCTCATTGGAGGGGATTGGCTGCAGACGGCCACCCATCTCAACGTGGTCAACCCCGCGACGCTCGGCACCCTCGCAGAGATCGGCGACGCTACCCCGGCAGAAGGCCTCCAGGCGGTGGCTGCTGCCCACGAGGCGTTCCAGACGTGGGGTCTGTCCTCATCGCGGTCGCGAGCGGAGATCCTGCGCAAGGCCTTCGAGATCATGACCGCCGAGATCGAGGACTGCGCTCGGTTGATCTCGCTGGAGAATGGCAAGGCGTGGCGCGACGCCATGGGCGAAGCGGTCTATGCGGCGGAGTTCTTCCGCTGGTTCTCCGAAGTCGCCGCACACGTCCAAGGCGACTTCCGTTACGGCCCCAACGGGGACAAGACGATCATCACCGACTACCGACCGATGGGCGTGGCGTATTTGATCACGCCGTGGAACTTCCCGGCCGCGATGGCCACCCGCAAGCTCGCACCCGCATTGGCGGCTGGCTGCACCACAGTGTTGAAGCCGGCCGGCGAGACGCCGCTCACCGCACTGTGGGTCGCGGACGTCCTGGAGCGGGCGGGCGCTCCAGCTGGCGTGGTGAACGTGATCACCACCTCGCAGTCCAGTGCCGTGTCCGAGGCGATCTTGGCTGACTCACGGGTTGCGACCTTGTCCTTCACCGGTTCGACGTACGTCGGCAAGTTGCTCTTGGAGCAGACGGCCAAGCGGGTGCTGCCTTCATCGATGGAACTCGGTGGCAATGCCCCCTTCTTGGTCCTCGAAGGAGCCGACGTGGACAAGGCCGTTGAAGGTGCCATGGTCGCCAAGATGCGCAACGGTGGTGCAGCTTGCACCGCGGCCAACCGCTTCTATGTGCATGCATCGCTCGCCGATGAGTTCGCGCTGAAGTTCGAAGCAGCACTGCGGGGATTGAAGATAGGTCCGGGGATCGACCAGTCCAATGACCTCGGTGCCATGGTCTCGGTCAAGGAGCGCGACAAGATCCTCGAACTCGTCCAATCCGCTGCGTCCGAGGGCACGCAAGCGGAAGCTGTCAGCGAGGTCCCCGCGGAAGGCGCGTTCATCGCCCCGTACATCATCCGCGGTGTGCAGCACGGCTCCACCTTGACGCGCAACGAGATCTTCGGTCCCGTGGCACCGATCGTCACCTTCGAGGATCAAGCCGATGCCATCCGGATGGCCAACGACACCGAGTACGGACTGATCTCCTACGTCTTCGCCAAGGATGCGGGCGAGGGCATCAAGGTCGCCCGGCAGATGGAATCGGGCATGGTCGCGATCAACCGTGGTCTGGCGTCCGATCCGGCGGCGTCGTTCGGTGGCATGAAGGAATCCGGACTCGGTCGCGAGGGTGGCTTCGACGGGATCCACGAGTTCCTCGAGACCCAGTACTTCGCCGTCGACCTCTAACCGCGAACTGCCAACAATCCACGGCCGAACTGCCAGAAATCAGACGTCGAACTGCCAACAGTCCACGGCCGAACTGGCATGGAGTCGTCCGCGAACGTGCGCGCTTCAGGGGTTGATCGCGGGGTATTTCTCGTAGGGCTGGCCGAGCGCCTCGGGTCCGAGGGCGCTATAGCCGCCGTCCACCGCTAGGTCCGAACCGGTGATGAACGACGCCCCGTCGGAGCACAGGTAACAGATGGCGTCGGCGATCTCCTCGGGTTCGGCCATCCGCCTGATCGCATGGAATTCCCCGGCGAAATCGTCTGCGTGTGCCCGGGTGCCATAGCGACGCTCGATATTGCGACTCCACGTCCATCCCGGGGAGACACTGTTGATGCGAATGCCGAGGGGAGCAAGGGCCTGCGACATGTTGCGATTGAGTCCTAGCAGCGCATTCTTGGTGACGGGATACACGATCCGTCCGGGCTGGGAGGCCTTTCCGGACACCGAGGTCACGAGCACGGCAGCACCGCCTCCGCGTTGTTGCATGAGTGGAACCGCCTTCTGCACGAGCATTGCCGTCGAGGCAACGTTCACGTTCAGTGACGTCAACCATTGCTCACGCGACGTCTCGAGATAGCCACAGCCAAAGGTCGTGTGAGCGCTCACCACGAAGTCGACTCCATCGAAGGACTCGACTGCCGTAGTCAGTAGCGCGTCCAGATCATCGTCGGAAGTGACGTCGGTGGACACGAACCTTGCGGCATTCCCAAGTTCGCTGAGTAACTCAGAGGCGAACTGGTCCTGGAGATCTCCGATAACCACCGACCCACCGTTGTCCACGAACTGGCGAGCGAGGGCCTCGACGATCAACGACGCCCCACCCGTTGCCACGAGGACTTTGCCAACGAATTCGGGGTACCGAGCCATGACTAGATGCCGACGCGCTGGTGCTTGGATTCCGCCTCGTAGGACGCACGCGCGGTGAGCACCTCAGCACGATTACTCACCTCGGGGACTCCCACCTCCCACCAGGTTCCGCCACCTACCCACTCGTACTGGGCGACGTCGATGACCAACACGTAGGTCTTGTCCGATGCTTTCGCCCGCGCATATGCGGCCGGGATGTCGTCGAGCGACTCGACCTTCTCGGCGTTGGCGCCCATAGCGGCTGCGTGTGCCACGAAGTCGACCTTCGCGAGCGTGGTGTGTTTGGTGGTGCGAAGCAAGTTGTTGAATTCCTCGCCGCCTTGGTTCACCTGAAGTCGATTGATCACGGCGAATCCCTCGTTATCGCACACGACGTAGATCACCTTGTTGCCGGTGAGCACGCTTGCGTAGATGTCGGAGTTCATCATCAAGTAGGAGCCATCGCCTACCCAGGACACGACATCGCAGTCGGGTAGGGCCATCTTCGCTCCGACAGCACCGGCGATCTCGTACCCCATGCAGGAGAATCCGAATTCGCAGTCGAATGTATTCGGCTCCTTGGTGCGCCAACCAGCGAACAACTCACCCGGCAGACCGCCAGCGGCGGACACGATGTAGTCAGCCGGGTCGGAAACCTGGTGGAACCGTTGGATCACCTGGTTGTACGAGGGTGGGTCACTCACTGCTTGACCTAATTCGTCGAGGTGTGAGTTCCACTTCGCCTTCTCCGACTGCGCCCGGGCAAGCCAATCGGCTGGTGCCTGGTAGTCGCTCAGTGCGGCGTCGATCTGCTGCAGCGAGATGTCGGCATCGGCGATCACGGATGTGGCGTTCTGCTTGACCGCATCCCAGCGTGCAGCGTTGATGGACACGATGCGCAGGTTCGGATCCTTGAACAGCGCCCACGATCCGGTGGTGAAGTCCTGGAGTTTGGTGCCCACGGCGATCACGACGTCGGCGTCCTCGGCGATCGCATTGGAACTGGAATCGCCGGCGATACCGAGGGAACCGGCGTAGTTTGGGTTGTCGTCCACGAAGGCACCCTTACCAGCGAATGTCTCTACGACGGGGACGCCTCGCTTCGCCGCGAGGGCACCGAGGGTGTCAATCGCGCCGGAGTACAGGACACCTCCACCGGAGATGATCAGCGGCTTCTTCGCAGAGGCGATCACTGAAGCGGCGGCCTCGATCTCACGGGGGTCGGCCTGCGCGCGACGGATGTAGTGGACTTTCTCCTCGAAGAACTTCGCCGGGTAGTCGTAGGCCTCGGCCTGTACATCCTGCGGAAGGGCGATGAAGGCGGGGCCGCACGTAGCCGGATCAAGCATCACGGCAAGAGCCTGGGGCAGTGACTTAACCAGTTGGGATGGCTTAACGATGCGATCCCAAAAGCGCGTGACTGGCTTGAAGGTGTCCGCGGCGGTGACGGTGGGGTCGCCGAACTGCTCCACTTGTTGAAGAACGGGATCGACGATGCGGTGCGCGAAGGTATCGCCGCTGAGCAGGAGGACGGGCAAGCGGTTGGTGATCGCAACGCCAGCCGCAGTGACCATGTTGGTGCTGCCTGGTCCGATGGACGAGGTGGCGACCATGATCTGCTTGCGACGCACCGCCTTGGCGTATGCGATTGCGGACAGCGCCATGGACTGCTCGTTATGTCCGCGCCACGTGGGGAACGTGTCCTTGACCTCCGCAAGAGCCTCAGCGAGGGCGGTGACATTGCCGTGACCGAAGATGCCGAAAGCGCCAGGAAACAGCGGAACTATCGCGCCGTCGATTTCGGTCTTTTGCGCGGTGAGCCACCGGACGAGGGCTTGGGCCATGGTGAGGCGAACGGTCTCCACGGGTCCTCCAATGTGGGGTCGAAACTGGGCTCAGGGTGTGCCATGCTTCGCGTTGGCACGTTCCAACTTAGGGGTTCCGAGGGGTGTTTGACCAGGGGACCCGATATTCGATCGGAGTCTTGAGATGAGCGACATGCTGAGCCGGGTGGCGGGGGCCCCGATCACCTGGGGCGCGGACGCTTCACCGGGCTGGGGCTACATGATGGACCCCAAGCGGGTGCTAGCCGAGATGCGCGAGGTGGGCTTGAGCGCCACCGAACTCGGCCCCGATGGTTTCCTGCCCAGCGATCCTGACGAGCTCAAGGACTTCGTGGCCGACTACGACATGTCGATGGTCGGCGCTTTCGTTCCGGCGATCTTGTATCAAGACCAGGACATCGACGCCCAACTCGAGTACGTGGGTCGAGCGAGCGATCAGTTGGCGGCAGCAGGTGCGTCGACAGTGGTTCTCGGTCCGCGTTCGCATTTCGATGGTTACGACACTGAGATCGACATGACTGATGAGGAGTGGGCGATCTTCCTGCGCAATGTGCGCAGGTTCCAGGACACGACCGAGGCTCGAGGGCTCGCCACTGCTTTACATCCGCACTGGGGAATGGCGATCTCTCGAAAGAATCAGGTCGATCGGTTGCTGGATTCCTGTGACGTGGGCATGTGTGTGGATACCGGCCACCTGTTCTTGTCGGGTGTGGATCCGCTGGACGTGGTCAAGACTGCGGGCGACCGCGTCCTGCACGTGCACATCAAGGACCTCACGAACTCGATGGCCGAAAAAGTTCGCTCCGGAGAGGTTCCCTTTCGTCAGGCCACCATCGAGGGAATGTTCGTTCCAGCAGGTTCCGGCGACGTCGACATCGCTGGCGTGATCAAGTACCTCGAGGGCCGCGGCTACCAAGGCTGGTACGTCTTGGAACAGGACTGCTCGCTCACGGGTGACCCCGAGCCGGGCAGAGGCCCGATAGAGGACGCGAAAGCCAGTGTGGAGTTCTTGAAGAAGGTCGCCGCCGAATTGTGACGCACCTAGAGGGCTACGCAAGTTCAACCACACAAACCCGCAGGTTCACCACACAAACCCGCAAGTTCGCGGGAGGGGTTAGACGCGGCGGAAGATGAGTGCGCGCTTGACCTCTTGGATGGCCTTGGTGACCTCGATGCCACGCGGGCAGGCGTCGGTGCAGTTGAACGTGGTGCGGCAACGCCACACGCCTTCTTTGTCGTTCAACACCTCGAGGCGCTCCTCGAATCCGGCATCGCGGCTGTCGAAGATGAACCGGTGCGCGGCCACGATGGCTGCCGGACCGAAGTACTGACCGTCCGTCCAGTAGACGGGGCACGAGGTCGTGCAGGCCGCGCACAGGATGCACTTGGTGGTGTCGTCGAAGCGCGCACGATCTTCGGCCGACTGCAGGCGCTCGCGCGTGGGCTCGTGACCCTCGGGAATGAGGAAGGGCAGCACTTGCCGATAGGCCGCGAAGAACGGCTCCATATCGACGATCATGTCCTTCTCGAGGGGTAGACCCTTGATCGCCTCGACGGTGATGGGCTTGCTGATGTCGAGGTCTTTGACCAACGTCTTACAGGCGAGACGGTTGCGACCATTGATACGCATCGCGTCCGATCCGCAGATGCCATGACCGCAGGAACGACGGAAGCTCAAGGTGCCATCGAGCTCCCCCTTGATCTTCTCCAGCGCGGTCAGTACCCGGTCGGTGGGGTAGAGAGCGACCGTGTAGTCCTCCCAGTGGGGTTCTTCATCGAACTCCGGCACGAACCGACGGATCCGGAAGGTGACGTCGGTGGCAACTGGTGCGTCAACCTCGGTGACCACAACTTCCTCTACAACAGCTGCCATCAGTACTTGCGCTCCATCGGCTCGTAGCGGGTGACGGTCACCGGCTTGTAGTCCAAACGAACGTATTCCTCGCCACTCACATCCGTGGACTTGTAGGCCATCGTGTGGCGCATGAAGTTGACGTCGTCGCGGTTGGGGTAGTCCTCACGGGCGTGACCGCCGCGCGATTCCTTGCGCTCCAGCGCGCTCACCACGGTCACCTCGGCCAGATCCAGCAGGAAGCCGAGTTCGATCGCCTCGATGAGATCGGTGTTGTAGCGCGTCCCCTTGTCCTGGATGGACACGTTGGCGAAGCGGCGTTTCAATTCCTGAACGTCGCCCAATGCCTGCTTCAACGTTGCTTCGGTGCGGTAGACCTGGGCGTTCATATCCATGGTCTCCTGCAGTTCCTTGCGTAACGGAGCGACGCGCTCGCTGCCGGTGCTTGAGCGAAGCCGCTCGACGAGGGCGATGGTGGCCCCTTGCGGATCGCTGGGGAGTTCCACGTGCTCGACCGAATTCGCGTACTCCGCGGCCGCTATGCCGGCTCGGCGACCGAACACGTTGATGTCGAGTAGTGAGTTGGTGCCCAGGCGGTTGGCGCCGTGGACCGATACGCAAGCCACTTCGCCGGCGGCGTATAGGCCGGGAACCACATGCTCGTTGTCGCGCAGCACCTCGGTCTCCACGTTGGTGGGCACGCCACCCATCGCGTAGTGCGCTGTGGGGAAGACCGGCACCAGTTCGGTGATCGGATCGACGCCCAGGTAGGTGCGGGAGAACTCGGTGATGTCCGGCAGCTTCGCCTCGACCTGCTCGGCGGGTAGGTGGGTGAGGTCCAGGTAGACGTAATCCTTGTGGGGTCCGGCACCGCGGCCCTCGCGCACTTCCTGAACCATGGCTCGGGCCACCATGTCGCGGGGCGCAAGGTCCTTGATGGTGGGTGCGTAGCGCTCCATGAACCGTTCCCCGGAGGCGTTGCGCAAGATGCCGCCTTCTCCGCGGGCACCTTCGGTGAGCAGTACGCCCAGACCCGCGAGGCCCGTGGGGTGGAATTGGTAGAACTCCATGTCCTCCAGGGGGAGCCCCTTGCGCCAGATGATGCCCATGCCGTCGCCGGTGAGCGTGTGGGCGTTGGAGGTGGTCTTCCAGACCTTGCCGTAGCCACCGGTGGCGAACACGATCGACTTCGCCTGGAAGAGGTGAATCTCCCCGGTGGCGAGTTCGTATGCCACGACTCCCGCGGCGACCGGCTCACCGGACTCCTCGTTCAAGAGCAGGTCGAGAACGTAGAACTCGTTGAAGAACTCCACGCCGGCCTTGATGCAGTTTTGGTACAGGGTCTGCAGGATCATGTGACCGGTGCGGTCGGCGGCGTAGCACGAGCGGCGAACCGCGGCCTCTCCGTGGTTGCGGGTGTGTCCACCGAAGCGCCGTTGATCGATGCGGCCCTCGGGAGTGCGGTTGAACGGCAGCCCCATCTTCTCCAGATCGAGGACGGCGTCGA
>CAZQRR010000048.1:0-11999 GCA_964595675.1 uncultured Rubrivirga sp.
CGCGGTCGATTTCGGAAACGAAGAAGCGCTGGGCACCTTTAGAACCCACGCCGATGGCCGGCTTCACGACGAACTCCGCAAACCCCTCGGGAATCTGCCAGTCCTGATCGACCGACTCGATGATCTGGGTGGGAACGGTGGGAACACCGGCCGCCGCGAGATCGAGCAGGTACTTCTTGTTGCTGTTCCAGCGCACAACGCTCGCGGTGTTGTGAACGGGAACATCCGAGGACTCCAACCAATGCAGGAACTTCGCATGGTGGTCCGGGTAGTCCCATGGTGATCGCAGCACGAGCACATCGACGTCGTTGCTGAGCGAGGTCGGATCCGCGGTGTTCCACTCGATCCAGGTATAGGCCACACCCGCGCGTTCCAACGCCTCAGTCAGGTAGGCATCGTCTGGATCACCCGAGGGCAAGGCCGCGCAGGTGGCCAGTCCTACCCGCGCGGCCCTACTCATCGTCTGGTTTTTCGTCTTGTTCTTCGTCGTGTTAATTGACGTGACTATTCGGTGACCGTGACGTTGATGTCGTAGCTGGTGTTATCGGGAGTGGTCACCGTGATGACTGCTGTGCCGGGAGCAAGCGCCTCGGCACCGGGGTTGAAAACGGCAGAGCCGTCGTCGTAGGCCTGGGAGATCTTCAACACCTCCGGGTTGTCCGTGGCGATGGTGGTGCCCACGATCTCCTCGACCACGATGTCGATGAAGTCACCGACCTTGGCGGTCGCTTCGGTCTGACCGGGCTCCACGATCACCGGCGGCAGCATCTGGCTTCCCGTGCCACCGGACTCCTCGCCTTGCTCGTTGGCCGTCTCGCTGGTTGCGTCATTGGTGCTGGACTCCTCGCTGGAGGATGAGCACCCGGCGAGCACGGTCACGCCCAGCAGGGCGGCCGCGCCGATCGCGGCGCCGGAGGTGAGTTTGTTTCGCATGGTGCGCATGATGGCATCCCTTTCGATGGTGTTCGTGCCGGTTCCGTTCGTGCCGGTTATTCCCCTTGGACGTATCCGCTAAACATGCAGACCCGCCCGGACATGACGTTCAGATAACGATCCGAGGGTGGTGGCGCCCCTTACACATTCTCCCCGCGGTCCAGCGCGGCCAACTGATCCACCCGAGTCTGGTGGCGCCCACCCTCGAAATCGGTGTCCAAGAAGGCGGCCAACGCCGCCACCGCCGTGACGGCGTCGGTGACCCGCTCCCCGAAGCAGGCGACGTTGGCGTCGTTGTGCTGGCGCATCATCTGAGCGTCCTGGATGTCGCGCACTACCCCGGCGCGCACCCCCGCCACCTTGTTGGCTGCCATGCACACCCCCTGGCCACTGCCACAGACCAGCACTCCCCGGTCCACTTCACCGTCAGCGACGAGTTTCGCGACCGCGGCGCCGAAGTGCGGGTAGTCGACTCGCTCATCGGAGTCGGTGCCGACGTCGGTCACCTCGTACCCCTGCTCTGTCAGGTAATTGACCAGGGCCGTCTTGAGGTGGAAGCCGGCGTGGTCGGAACCGATCGCAACGGTGCGTGACATGCGCGTCATCCTTCCAGTTGGGCGTGGGGGGCGGGGATCACTGAACGCGTGTCTATCGACCGACAACGAACGCGACGAGCCGCGCTTGTCGATCGGCGAAGAAGTCGGCCAGGCTCGCGTTCGGTTCGACCGTTCCCTGCTCCGCGCTCGGGGAGGCGAGCGAGATCGACCCCCAGTCGTCTCGAGCCAGCCGGGCCGCACCCACCACCGCCGCATCGGGCTGCTCGGTGGGTGCCAACCTGCGGCGGGAGATGTCGGCGATCAGTTGCTGGAAGCGCGGATCCACCGCGCCACCTCCAATGAGCGGGAGTGGATCGGGCAACTGGGCACCGGCCTCTTCGACCGCCGCCATACCGAGCGCCACCGCATGAGCGACACCCTCGACGATGCTGCGCAAGAGCGCACCCCGATCCGTATCTAGTCCCAGTCCCAGCCACGCCCCACGCAGGTGCGCGTCGACGAACGGCGTTCGCTCGCCGGCAACGTAGGGGACGAAGATCGGATCGCTCGGGCGAATACCTGCGTCGAGTGCATCATTGGCTTCCTGCGCGGTGGCACCGAGCCACTCGAGCGCGCGGCGCAGTGCTATCCCTGCGTTTTGCACCGCACCGATCCGGTACCAACCCGACGCTGGCGGTCCCGCGGTGGCGAATAGGTGGGTGCCGCGGGCGATGCCGCCGCTGGGTTCACGCAGCACCGAGACGGTCTGCGAACCCGACCCGACCGCGGCGAAACCTTGATCGACCGACAGCCCCAATCCGAGGATCGCTGCCGCGGTGTCCGCGGCCCCCGCCACACACGGAAGTACCTGGCCGCCCAAGTGGAGTTCACCTGCATCATCGGCCGAGCCGACGATCGGCGGGAGCAGTTCCGGGTCGATGCCCAGCCACGTGATGGCGTCGTTATTCCACGCTCCTGAGGCAACATCCGCGAGCAGGGTGCCACTGGCATCGCTGGGTTCGGTCAGGACGGACCCGCCTAGGCGAGCGCGGAGCCAATCCTTCGGCTGGAGCGCATAGCGAGCGCGGGCGAGGCTCTCTGGGTCATGCGCGGCCAGCCACTTCAGTGAGGTGGCGGCGAAACCGGATACCGCGGGTGAACCCAATCGGGAGAGGACGACATCACCGAGATCGGCCTGCATCTGCGCCGCTTGGCGCGCCGCACGCGTGTCCGCCCAGGTGATGGCCGGGCGAACGGGCTCGAGGTTCGCATCGCACAACACCACGCCGTGCATCTGACCGCTGAAGCCGACCGCCTGCGCCTCGGCGAGGGAGCCCGCGATCTCGGCGGCCGCCTGCTGGGTTGCCTCGAGCCAGGCGTTCGGGTCGGTCTCCGCCCAACCCGGATGCGGGGAGGACAGGTCGTAGGGCCGAGATGCCTTCGCACGGATCGCGCCAGTCTCATCCACCACCGCGACCTTGACCGAGCCTGTGCCCAAGTCCACACCCACAGTCGCCCGCGCCGCACTCATGCGTGGAAGTATCGACCATATGCACAATCGCGTTGCTGTGGTCGGCAGCCTGAACATCGACCTCGTCATCAACCTCGACCGGATGCCCGCCCCCGGGGAAACCGTCTTCGGCAACAGCCTCGAGCGCCATCCCGGCGGCAAGGGGCTCAACCAGGCCGTGGCCGCGGCCCGTCTGGAGACCGAGGTTCACATGATCGGTGCGGTTGGCGACGACGGCTCCGGCGATTGGCTGCTGGACGTGGTGCGCCGCGAGGGCATCCGAGCCGAGGGCATCGCAACGGCGAAGGGGACTTCGGGCACCGCCTTGATCGAGGTCGATTCATCGGGTGAGAACCGGATCATCGTGATCCCGGGAGCCAACGACCAGGTTTCCGCCGGTGCCGTTGCCGACCACCTGACCTCCCTGGCCGCGGTAGACGTCGTGCTCACCCAAGGTGAGGTGCCGATCGAGGTCATGGTCGCCGCCGCGGAGGCCGGCAAGAAGATCGGCGCCCAGGTAGTGGTGAACCCCGCACCGGTGCGCGACTACCCCAAGGAACTGCTGGCGAACGTAGACATCCTGGTGCCCAACGAGCACGAAGCCCAGGCGATGACCGGGCTGTCCACCGGCAACATGGTCGATGCCGTGGAAGCTGCGCAAGCCCTGCAGGAACGCGGCCCGAGTTGCGTCATCATCACCCGCGGCGACAAGGGCGCGGTGTGGAGTTCGGCCGAGGGATCCGGGCAGGCGGCCGCGTTCAAGGTCAAGGCCGTGGACACTGTGGCCGCAGGGGATGCGTTCTGCGGCGGACTATCCGCAGGTTTGGCACGCGGTGTCTCGCTGGCCGAAGCGCTGCGCTGGGGATCGGCAGCCGGAGCTCTCGCGGCGACCGGACGCGGTGCGGTCCCGTCGCTGCCGTCGCTGGCTCAGGTGACCGAACTACTCGAGCGCTGAGAGCGCAACTACGAAACCACGGCGTCGATCGGACTCGCGTCGTCAGCTCCTTGTAAGCGCTCCGCACGGTCGATCGCATTGCGCATCGAGGGCGACGCCGGTCCAAGTGCCAGGGACAACGCTCCCAACATCGCCGCAACGGTCGGCTTGGCGAACACGAGTGGAATGCGCGGCAAGCGAAGCAGCGTGCGATGCGATTCGGGGATGGTTGCGACAGCGCCTGCGAACAGCACGCTGTAGGGAGCCTTAGCGGGCAGCGGCACCGGAGCCGAGCGGATGAACTCGACGGTCTTCCACGCGGCTTCGTCGCCACGCAGTTCCGGGCCGAAGTCGCGGATCTGATCGTCCAATTCCTTCACCGAGCGCGGCGGGTCCGACACGCCAACCAGTTCACCTGCCTTAGCCCATTCGCGGACGTACGCGTCCTCGCCACCAGGAATAGGACCACCCCACACCCGGTGCGTTGCGAGGAAGGAATCGGTGAAGGCCACGTGAACCCACCGAAGCAGATTCGGATCCATGGCCGAGTAGGGACGCATCTGGCCATCGACCGGATAGGTGCCCTGCACTTTGCGGTGCATGCCGCGCACCCGAGCGCATTCGCGATCGGCCATAGTGGTGTCACCGAAGGTGACCACGGTCAACCACTGGGTAGTCCCTGCCAACCGTCCGAGGGGATCTGCCTCGTAGCGCGAGTGTTCGGAGACGCCGGCGAGTGCTCCCGGATGCAGCGCCTGCATCAACAGCGCGCGCACCCCACCGACCAAAGTGGGAAGGGAGCCGTGCACGGCCCAGGACGCGGAGCCCGGTCCGAAGTAACCGATGTCGGTGCCGTGCGCCAACTGCTTCACCCAGTCGGGCGTGCCCTCAGGATCGCCGGACACGATGCGCCGGAATCCCTGGGCGATGCGGGTTCGGGCGAAATCGACGACCCCGGCGGGAGGACTCGGGGAAGACGCCATACCCCTAGCGTGCCAAGCCACGCCGAATCCCGCATCTTCGACCGGAAACCAAGCATCAGCACGAATGACGGCGCCGGGGCTCGAGGAGGAGTTCGAGCACCCGGCGCCGCGGTTGACTTCTACTCAGCTGCAGTCAAGGTGACCGTCACGTCTTGCGTGCGACCATCGCGCAACACCGTGAGGTCAACGCTGTCGCCCGGTGCGTTCGAGCGGATCGACACGATCAACTCCGTGGGTTCGGAGATGACGTCGCCGTTGATCGCGGTGATGACGTCGCCATCTTGAATGCCGGCCTCAGCTGCACCGGATCCCGGTGTGACTTCGGCGACCCGCGCGCCCGGTCCCTCGAATTGCATATCGAGTTGGACGCCGATCACGGGGGTGGTGGATGAACCGGTCGTGATGATCTCGTCGACGATGCGCTTGGCGGTGTCTATGGGGATCGCGAAGCCCAATCCGATGCTGCCTGCTGCACCACCCATCGCACCCAGTGACGCGATCGCGGTGTTCACGCCGATCACTTCACCTGAACCGTTCACGAGCGGACCACCGGAGTTGCCCGGGTTGATCGCCGCGTCTGTCTGGATGGCGTTGATGAACGACGTTTCACCTTGACCACCCGCGGTGACGGGACGCTCGAGGGCGCTGACGATGCCTGACGTGACCGTGCCCTGAAGGCCCAACGGCGAACCAAGGGCCACCGCCAGATCGCCCACACGAACGTCCGCGGACGATCCGAGGTCGAGGGTCTGCAAACCGGTGCGCTCGACCTTCACCACCGCGAGGTCGTAGCCGACATCTGAACCAACGAGCTTTCCGGTGGCCGTGGAGCCATCAGCGAAGACGACTTCCACGCTGCCGTCCTCACCGGCAGGCCCGGCGACGTGATGGTTGGTCACGATGTAGCCGTCCTCGCTGATGATGAATCCTGATCCGGTTCCTTCGCCATCGGCGGCACCGATGTTCAGTTGCACCACCGCCGGCTGGACTGCGGCCGCGAGGTCCGCGATGCCGGCAAGTGCCGGGATGGCAGAACCGCCGACATCGGACCCGGCAACCACCGGCGCAGCGACCGTCGCTGCATCAGGGCCACCTGAGTTCTCCGCGGCGAGGTAGCCGATCACCCCACCCAGGCCGCCGGCAACCAAACTCACCGCAGCCGTGCCGGCGATCACGCCGGCGATAAGACCGCCTCGGCCCTTCTTCTGCAGGGGCGCATAGCCACCGGAGGGCGGCCCGTAGGAACCCCCGGGGGGAGTGCCATATGAGTAGGTGCCCGAGTACGAGGCCGGATAGGGGGAGCCACCGACAGATGGCGTGGGTGGTAACGACGTGGGAACGGTCACGGCTTCTTCCTCCTTGTTCGGGCCGGGGTCAGCCGGTCCCGGTTGTGCTATCGGAACTTGGACCCCCGAACCCCACCTCGTGGTTTCATCGCGACCCGCCCTCTAACAAACTCCTTACATTCGCCCGACTCCCTGCCCCGGCAACCTCGGGGCCGCACTCGGAGACGGCGTCAAGACGGGATTGCCCCAGGCGGAGGTGCGGAGTTTCGGCCATTCCCGACTGTCGGGATACTGAAGGCTCGTGTCGGGAACCAAGACCGGTCATGACCCGTCATTCCTTGAGGGGAAGTCCAGCATCCGGGTGAGAGCAGGTGTGAGGGTGACTCGATCCCGGTTCCGCCGATCCCTGGTCGCCGTTGCCGCCGCCGGCCTGATCGCCTCGAGCCTGTCGGTACTTCCGACAGCCGTCGCGGAGGAATCCGCACCCGGTGCGCCAGCCACGACCACCGATGGCGGGACCCCGGAAGCGACCCCCGAACCGACGATCTCGCCAACGGAGTCGAGCAGTCCGACTGCGAGCGAACCCCCAGACCCTTCGATGGCTGCCGACGAGGGGGCCGTGGACGACTACATCGTGGTTGTACGAAACGGTGCCTACATCGATTCCGTTAAGGACAAGGCGGAGCAGCTCGGTGGGCAATCAAACAAGGAACTACGCGGCGCCGTGGACGGCTTCACCGCCACGTTGACGGAGCAGGACGTCGAGGTACTCGAGGAGGACCCGAACGTCAAGTACATCGAGCCCGATGAACTCGTTGAAGTCAACGGCGCCGTGTCAGGGTTCGTGGATTGTGATGCCTACTCGATCGGGGCTCGCGACGACGGTGGAGTAGGCCCTATCGACCTCGGATTCAACGTCGACTGGTTCGGTACCTCGTACAGCTCCATCTACATCAACAACAACGGTGGATTCGTCTTTAACGACGGGGGTGGATCCTTCACCGCTTTCTCGGGCGTCGATCTACAAACCGCTCCACGTCCTTACGTTCTGCCTCTCTTCACCGACATCGATACGACCCTCTCTTCCGGCGTGGTCGAGTTCGGTCCACTCGACAACGCGAATCCGAGTGCTGGCTACTGCATCAACTGGATCGATGTTGGTGAGTACGGAAGTTCCGACCGCGACTACTCCTTCCAGGTGATTTTGACGAACCTCGGCGGCGGCGAGATCGATCTGGAATTCAACTACGACCGGGTTTCCGTTCCCACCAACTCGTTTAACAGGACCTTCGAGGTTGGCTACACCGCCGGTGATCAGACGAACTACCAAGTCATGGCTGACTCTACGGAGCCCACTTCCACGGTTGCATCACGCCTGGTAAGTCAAAAGTTCCCCACATCCTGCACGGTCCCAGGTAGGTACATCTACGAAATCCGCTCCTCCGGCACTCCCACGCCCGGACCGACACCCACCCCTCAACCCACGACCCCCGATCCGACACCCTCGGCAACCCAGTCCCCTGCAACCTGGGGCCTCGATCGAATCGATCAGACATCGAGCACGCTCAACAACGCCTACATCACTCCAACCGTTTCGACCGCAAGCGACAACTACGGCCAGGGCGTGGTGGTCTACGTCGTGGATACAGGTGTGCGCTACACACATCAGGAATTCGGTGATCGAGCTCGAAAGAACGAGGCGGTCAAGGGCATCGACACGGTCAGCAACGACTCCGACCCCAATGACTGCAACGGACACGGGACGCACGTGGCGGGAACTGTCGGCGGCGCCACTTACGGGGTAGCCAAACTCGTCCAGATAGTCGGTGTGCGGGTACTCGGATGCACGGGTGCGGGCTGGACGTCGGACGTGATCGCAGGACTCAACGCCATTCCTTCATTCCATGCCAGCCACTACGGATCTGGTTACCGCGCAGTCGTCAACATGAGCCTGGGCGGCGACGCATCACTTGCCATGAACGCAGCGGTCGCATCCTTGACCTCGGCCAATATTCCCGTAGTGGTCGCTGCCGGCAACGACAATGAGGATGCGGGTAGCTACAGCCCCGCGAGTGAACCCACTGCGATCACAGTCGGCTCCTCCTCGAGTGCCGATACGCGTTCCTACTTCTCCAATTACGGCCCGGTCGTTGATGTTTTCGCCCCAGGTTCGGACATCACAGCAGCTTGGTACACGAGCAACACGGCGATTTACACGATGAGCGGTACGTCTATGGCATCGCCGCATGTTGCAGGTTCCGTGGCGTTGTATCTGGGAATCAACTCGGTTAACGGGAACTCACCCACGACCGCCGAGGTTGAACAAGCCATAGTCGGCTACGCGCAGAACAACGCACTCACTCTCAATTCCCCACCCACCACGACTGTGAACAAGCTGCTGAACGTCACGGGCTACATAGCGCCTTTCACCCCCTACACGAGTTTCTCGGCTCGATCGGCAAGTCTCACCGACGACGAGCCGGAACCAAGCCAGATCGCCCGGGTTGCCCGACAACTCATCGAGTCACGGTGTACGAGTCGTGATTCGGGCGGTAACCCCGCACCACCTGCCGCTCCTCCGACCAGCGGGGGCGATGGATCTAGTGGTGGGGGCGGCGGCTCGTCGGCGGGCGAGAAGCCCGGCGAAGGGGGCGGCGGCCTCAACGCGGTCACCGCGATCGTTCCCTCGGCATCGGGTGCACCAGGCAGAACGATCGCCCTGGCCGGTTGGGGTTTGGAGACCACTCGAGACGTGATGTTCAACGACGTCAGCGCGCGCTTCAGTGTGATCAGCGGACGTCAGGTCGAAGTCACCGTGCCCGACGTTCCCCCGGGTGTGTACGTGATTCACGCCGTGCTTGCGCCTGACGTCGGTCGCGCTTCCTACTGGGACGGGTTCACGGTCCAATCGCGCGCCACGTCGGTGCCGGGATCAGCGGTTCCTGTAGGGAATGCACCGAAAGCCACCGAAGATGGCCGTGCGAACTTCCTGACATTCAAAGGCACAACGACGCGCCTGACGCAAGCCACGAAGTCGAAACTCGAACGCCTGGCTGGGCAATTCGCCGGCACTGCAGTCCAGGGCACCATCGTGGCCTACACGAACGCGAAAGGCACTGCCGCATCCACTAGACGAGCGCAATCGCGTGCGGAGAACATTCGGGACTTCCTAGAAGGCACCGGCCTGAAGGCATCCATGCAGATTGTGACCGAACCCGGATCAACCACGCTGCAAAGCCGCGGGGCGCTCGTCTATCTAAAGCCGGCGGATTCGAGCGCAGCGGCGACTGATGGAGACACCGTTCGATCCTTGATCGTGCGACTGAAGAAGGGGCGCTCGATCACCATAGGCGGCAAGGTTCGCGGAGTCGACAACGTGACCGGAGGCCTAGGCGAATCGCTGACCGTCGGCCCCTATCTGGGATTGCGGATGTACCGGATCGATTTCGCACAACCGGTCTCGATTGCAGTTGCTGAACGTGTCGCGCGGCAGTTGTCACGTGATCCGGGCATTGAATTCGCCGAACCAGATTCACTCGTTTCGGCCCAAGTCTCCATCACGCGCTGACCCGCTAAGTTCGTCCGGTGGCCTTCACATCCACCAGCGAGCCCGCCGTTGCAGCGCAGGCGTTGGCCAGCGGACATGTTGCCATCATTCCAACTGAGACCGTATACGGACTCGGTGCAGTCGCTGACGATCCAGTTGCAGTAGCGAAGGTCTTCGCGATGAAGGGTCGCCCGGTCGATCACCCGCTCATCGCTCACGTAGCGGATGCCGAAGCCGCTCGCGCATGGGCCGCACGGATACCCCCGTACGCACAGGCGCTGATGGACCGCTTCTGGCCCGGTCCACTGACACTTGTCTTCGCTCGCACCGCCCGTGCCGCCGACTACATCACCGGAGGCCAGGACACCGTTGCCGTCCGAGTTCCCGGATCACCCGTAACGCGGCAGGTGCTCCGTGAACTAGCGTCTCTGAAAGGTGACTCCGCGATTGCGGTAGCTGCCCCGAGTGCGAATCGATTCGGCCGGGTGAGCCCAACGACGGCACAGCATGCGGCGCACGAGCTGGGCGATCTGCTCGGTTCTGACGACGTCCTCCTGGATGCCGGCCCATGCGTAGTGGGGGTCGAGTCGACGATCGTGGACTGCACCGGTGATGCACCAGTCGTCCTGCGACCCGGGAAGGTCACCGCACGGGAGATCGTGGATACGACTGGTCTGGAACTAGGCGCGGTATCGAAGGTGCGGGCACCGGGAACTCTCGCCGCGCACTACTCCCCGCACGCCCGCGTCAGCCTCGTCGACGAAGCCAACCTCGCCGGCACGGCCGGGAATGACTCGACTGGGCTGATCGCACTAGCGTCCCAGCCGACTCCCGCGGGGATCGTTCGACTATGCGCCCCGCACACCATCGACGAGTACGCCGCATGCCTGTATCGAGCTCTGCGGGAAGCGGACTCACTTGATCTAGCGAACGTCGTCGCGGTACCACCCGCTGGCGAAGGCTTGGCTGAAGCGATTCGCGATCGACTGCAACGCGCAGCCGCCGACTGAACTACCTCGGTGGCAGCCGCGTGGCGGCATCGAGGCGGATGACTTCACCGTTCAGGTAGGCGTTTTCCGCGATCGACTGCACGAGGTGCGCGAACTCATCGGAGGTGCCCAACCTCCTAGGGAACACTGTTGTCTTGATCAGATGCTCCTTCAGCTCGGCACCCCCGACAGCGTCATAGATCGGGGTGTCCATCAAGCCCGGCGCGATGGTCATGACACGTACGCCCACCGGTGCAAGATCCCGCGACATCGGCAACGTCATTCCCACGATGCCCCCCTTGCTCGCGCTGTAGGCGACCTGTCCGGTCTGGCCGTCGTAGGCGGCGAGCGACGCCGTCATCACGATGGCACCACGCTCTCCGGAATCACCTGGTTCGTTCCTACTCATCAAGCTCGCGGCTTGCCGCGCAAAGTCATAGGAACCGATCAAGTTGATCTCGATGACGCGGCGATATCCGTCCAGGTCCGCCGGCGTTCCGTCCTTGGCGAGAGTGCGCTCCGCCCATCCGATGCCCGCGCACGCCACCGCAAGGTGCAATGCGCCGAAGGTCGATTCGACGTGCTTTATCGCGGCTGAGACGTCGTCGCCGTTTCGAACATCGCAATGGGCATAGGTAGCAACCTCACCGAGTTCCTCGACGAGTGCGTGCCCCATCGCGTCGTTAACGTCGAGGATCGCAACCCCGCGCGCACCCTGACTGACCGCACGGCGTGCCACTCCCGCTCCCAGTCCCGACGCTCCGCCGGTGATGGCAACTACCGAATCCTGAATCCGCATGCGCCCATCCTTGCCTATCGGGCGTTATCCGTAACCCAGTTCATGCAACCTGGCTTCGCCGATGCCGAAGTGGTGGGCGATCTCGTGCACAACGGTGATACGCACCTGCTCGACCACATCCTCGCGAGTTGCGCAGCGACGCCGGATCGGCGTACGGAAGATGGTGATGCGGTCGGGTAGGTGGCCGGAGTAGTAGTGACCACGACTGGTCAGCGGCACCCCTTCATACAGCCCCAGCAGACGTGGCCGACCGGGCTTCTGGTTCTCAACGAAGACTGCAACGTTGTCCATCAGGCGGGCCAATTCCGGCGGCAAGGTGTCCAGTGCCTCGGACACGAGGTCGTCGAATTCCTCTTCCGACAGATCCACCACCCCCCCATCATCACCCCCTCGATCGAGCCTGCGACCCAGGTACCCCCAGCCACCGGCCTCTGCCCTATGCTTTCTCGGTCACCGACGGCATTCCGGTCGACGGAGATCGG
>CAZQRR010000049.1:0-11826 GCA_964595675.1 uncultured Rubrivirga sp.
GTCGGACTCCAAGAAGCACTGTCCGTCGGTGATGGAGATGACGTTGGTCGGGATGAACGCCGAAACGTCGTTGGCCTTGGTCTCGATGATCGGCAGACCGGTCATCGAGCCGCCACCCATCTCATCGGACAACTTCGCACAGCGTTCGAGCAGGCGGCTGTGCAAGTAGAAGACGTCGCCGGGGTAGGCCTCGCGACCCGGGGGACGACGCAGAAGCAAGGACACGGCGCGGTAGGCCTCAGCCTGCTTGGAAAGGTCGTCGAACACGATCAGGACGTGCTTGCCGTTGTACATCCAGTGCTGACCGATGGCCGAGCCGGTATACGGGGCGAGGTACTTGAAGCCCGCAGGATCGGACGCAGGCGCTGCGACGATCGTCGTGTACTCCATCGCGCCGTACTCCTCGAGCGCACCCTTCACCGACGCGATGGTGGAGCCCTTCTGGCCGATCGCGACGTAGATGCAGCGGACCTGCTTGCTCGGATCGCCGGACTTCCAGTTCTCTCGCTGATTGAGGATGGTGTCCAAGCACACAGCGGTCTTGCCGGTTTGACGGTCGCCGATGATCAACTGGCGTTGTCCACGACCGATGGCTGTCATGGCGTCGATGGCCTTGATGCCGGTGAGCATCGGCTCCTTGACCGGCTGACGCTGAACCACGGTGGGTGCCTGGACCTCCAGGGCGCGGCGGCCTTCGGCGTCGATCGGACCGAGACCGTCGATCGGATTACCCAGGGGGTCGACCACGCGACCGAGGAAGGCATCGCCGACCGGAACCGACAGCACCTCGCCGGTGCGGCGGACCGACTGGCCTTCTTCGACGTGCGAGCCATCGCCGAGCAGAACGACGCCGATCTCACGAATGTCGAGGTTCAAGGCGACGCCGAGCAGGCCACCTTCGAACTCCAGGAGTTCGTTGGTCATGGCCGAATGCAGGCCTTCGACGCGTGCGATGCCGTCGCCGATCTCGGTGACACGGCCTACCTCTTCACGGGCGGTGGACGGCGAGTACGCCGCGACGTTCCGCTCGATCGCATCCCGGATCTCCTCCGGCCGGATCGTCAGCTCCGTCATGGTGTCCTGCTTCCTTCATCGGGCCCGCAGCGCGGGCGATTTCCTGATCTGTTTCTTCAGTCTGTGTTCTGTTGTGGCTAGCCGAGTACTGCCCGGCGGGCTTGCTCGAGTCGGGAGGCGACGGTGCCGTCGATGACTTCGTCGCCGATGGTGACGTGCACACCCCCCATGACGGCTGGATCGAGGGCAACGTTGAGTCGGACCGTGCGACCCTTGAGCGAGGTCAGCGCAGCCGCCAACCGACGTGCCTGGTCCTCGGTGAGAGGTGCTGCGACCCGAACCTCGGCCACCACCCGCTCACGTTGGCGGGCGGCGAGTTCACACAAAGTGTCGATGGCTGCATCGAGCCGCTGACCATGCAGCCGACCCACGGTCGATTCGAGTACCAGTTGGGTCGCCGCAGTCGCCCGACCGGCCAAGAGGTCGCGCACGATGGCTGCCTTCGTGGCTGGCTTCTGGGCTGGATCGTTCAGGGCCATCTGTAGTGCCGCTGAAGAGTCGACCGCGCGGCCGAAGCGGAAGATCTCGTCCTCCGTCGCATCCAGACTGCCGTCGCGCTCGGCCTCGGTGAAGGCCGCCTGGGCGGCGAGTTGCTCGAGGGCGATCACTAGATCGATGTCCTGCGACCAGCGTCGATCGACGGCATCGGCGACCACGTCGAGGGTGACATCCGACACCTTCCCGGCCAGCACGTCGCGAATGAGTGATTCACGCACGCTCGACAACTGCCCCGAGTCCGCAAGGGTGGAGCGCAGTTGCGGGTTGTCGTCCATGACGGCCGCCACCGCGTACAACTCCCCTGCGAGCACGTCGAAGCCAGGCGCCTGACGCTTCGCGTCGAGGGCCGCCGAGCAGGCAGCGAGGGACTCGCGACTAGAGCCGAGCATCAGCGAGCAGCCTGCCTCTCCAGATCATCGAGGAAGGCATCGACCGTGGCCCGCACGCGAGCATCGTCGGACAAGGATGCCCCCACGACCTTGCCCGCAAGTTCGACCGAGAGCTCACCGACCTGACGCGTGAGCGTGCTCATCGCCTGGGCTCGATCCGCCGCCATCTGCGCCTCGGCGGCGGCGGTCACCTGGGCGGCGGCTTGGCGGGCCTCGCTTCGAGCCTCCTCGACGATGGCCGCCCGATCCGACTGGGCCTGGGTCCTGATCGCTGACGCTTCTTCGCGGGCCTGGGCCAGTTGCTGCCGGTACTGCTCGAGCAGCTGTTGAGCTTCAGCCTGCGCATCCTCAGCGCGCTTGAGACCACCTTCGATGGCATCGGCGCGTTCGTCCAACGTGGCCTTGATCTTCGGTAGGGCGAACTTGCCGAGCAGACCGAAGACGATCAGGAAGGCGATACCGCCTGCCACGAGTTCGACAAGCGGAACCGCCAGCACGCTCGGCATGGGCTCGCCGTCCTCGACAGCTGCCGCGAGGACTCGTGTGAGCACTTCGTTCACCTGAAGACCTTTCTTCCAAAGTTCCGACTCGTGGGCCGTGCCTTCGTCGAATTCGAGTTTTGCACCGAATTCGAGTTATGCACCGAAGACGAAGGGGACGACGAAGCCGATCAGGGCGAGCGCCTCGGCGAGTGCGAAACCGAGGAGCATGTTCTGGCGGATCACGCCGTAGGCCTCGGGTTGACGGGCGATAGCTTGCACGCCCTGGCCGAAGATGATGCCGATACCGATGCCGGGACCGATCGCCGCGAGGCCGTAACCGATCGAACCGATGGAACCGGTGAGTTCCGCGTAGAGCGACATGTCGTTTCCTTTGCTGTCCTGGCCGGCGGCCGATTCCGCCGGTCTGGGGTCTGTGGTCTATTCAGTTGTCTGCGAAGCCCCGATGGTCAGTGCTCCGCGTGCAGCGCGCTCCCGATGTAGACGGCAGCGAGCAGCGTGAAGATGTATGCCTGGAGTGCCTGGATGAAGGCCTCGAACGCCGTCAGCGCAACGGTGACGGCGAACGATGCAACCGAGCCGAGGATTCCGATCACGCTCGCGCTGATGAGGTAGAAGGCAGCGATGCTGAACGTGGCCAGGAGCAGGTGACCGGCGAACATGTTGGCGAACAGACGCACGGCGTGCGTGAAGGGGCGCACCAGGATGTTGGATATCAACTCGATCGGCGCCAGGAGCACGTACATGGGCTTGGGAACGCCGGGCGGGAACATCATGTTCTTGAAGAAGCCGATGGGTCCCTGCTTGATCATGCCGAGCGGTACCCAGGTGAAGTAGACGATGAGTGCGAACGCCACCGGGATCGCGAAGATCGACGTGACTGGCAATTGCGCCCCCGGGAGGATCCCGAAGAAGTTCAGGATCCACACGAGGAAGAAGAAGCTGAACAGGAACGGGACGAACTTTTCTCCGCCCTTACCGATCGTCTCCCGCACGATGCTGTCCCGAACGAACACGTAGCCGATTTCCCCGACGCTTTGCGCACCGCGAGGAACGAGCTTCGGGCTGCGGAATGCGTACAGGAAGAACCCGGAGATGATCGCAACACCCAAGAACAGCAAGACGATGACCTTCGAGATTCCGATTTCCATGCTGAAAAGTTGGAATTCGATGAAATTCTCGAAGAAGAAGATCTCGGCACCCGGCGCAGGGAACCCGCACCCGGACAGGAAACGACAGTCGAGACTGCCAGCAGCCGAAACGTAACCGGCCGATGTGACGATCAACCCCTGTCCTCCTTGCCTTCCCGACTCGATGCGAGTCTTGCCTGCGCGCTGCGATTCTCACGAGCGAGGCCCGTGAATATCAGGTAGTACGACAGTCCGAGCCCGACGAAGGCCCCGACGGCGATCAGTACCGAGCGGTTCCCCCACCACAAGGAGATCAGCCACCCGAGCCCGGCGTACAACACGATGCCGGAAATCATGCGGCTGGAGATCGTCCACGCGGCGTTGTCCATTGCCGGGGGAGACTGCGTTGCGCGCGGCGGCAGGGACGACGTCGAGGTCGAACGTTGACGGGAACCGTACCAGGGTCCAGGAGCGCTCATGATCGCGCCTCGGGCTCGACGTAAAGCACCTTCGTTCGGGCGAAAACCCAGACTTCCGCGACGGTCCACGCCAGGGTGCAGGCGACGATCGTGGCGGCGAAAACCTGCGTATTGAACAGGGTGGTGTTCGCGAACGCGATGATCAAGACGAAGAGAACTCCGATCTTGACCAAGTAGGTCATAAGGGCCACGGTCATGGCCATCTGAGGGTTGCTTTTGAGGACCGAACCAAGGACGAACTGCCCGACGCTGAAGAAGACGACCACCAGTACGGTGGCGAAGATGCCGCCAAGGCCTCCGGGGAGGGCATCCACGGCGAAGCCCACGACGGTGCCCACCAGGCCCACCGCAGCGGTGGAGATGCCTGCACGACGCAGCACCAGCGCGTCGATGCTGGGTGCGGGCTTGGCTGTGTCTGTCATGTCGCGTCCGTCATGTCACGTCTGTCATTCCATGGGGCGTTTCCGGCTGGACCGCCGAAGACGCTTCCGACGCTATCGCACCAGGTGCATGGGGCACATCTTGAGCCGGATGATCTCGATGCCAGGGCCGCTCATCCTGCCGAGGAATCGGCGTCCGTGAGACCAACGTCACGCAGCGGGCGCACCACCGCGTTGGTGGCACGAGGCTCACGACCGGGTCGCCGCACCAACCAGATCAACGCCGCAAGACCGACCGCGAATCCACCCAGCGCATAGGGCCACGGAACGAAAGCCACCGCGACGGCAGCCCCAGCGACCAGTCCCGTCCACGCGTACATGAGCAGCACAGCTCGTCGGTGCGAGTGGCCCATCTCCAAGAGTCGGTGATGCAGGTGCTGCTTGTCGGGGGCAAAGGGGTTACGGCCGGCCTTCGTCCGACGGATCACCGCCAACAGCAGGTCGATCAGTGGGATGGCCATCACGGCGATCGGCAAGAGGACCGGCAGCAAGGTGGGCAGTAGCGCTCCGGTGCCGAGGGCACTCGGATCGACCTGACCGGACAACGTGATGGTGGCGGCAGCGAGCAACAATCCCAGGAGCATCGATCCGGTATCGCCCATGAAGATTCGCGCCGGGGCGTAATTGTGAGGCAGGAACCCAGCGGTCATCCCCACCAACAGCACGCTGACCAACGTGGCCAAGGTGGCTCGCTCGAGACCGGACTCCACACTCAGCAAGTACGCGTAGCCGAAGAAGGCACCCGCTGCGACCAGGACGATGCCAGCCGCCAAACCATCGAGACCGTCCACGAAATTGATGGCGTTGATGCTGATCACCACGATCAACACGGTGAACAGCACGCTGGTGAGTGGATCGAGGACGAACGTTCCACCGATCGGCAACCAGATGATCGCGATGCCCTGGAAGGCCATGACCCCGGCAGCCAAGACCTGTCCGGCGAGTTTGGTGGGGGCGTCCAATCCCCATTTGTCGTCGATGATTCCCAAGGCGACGATGATGGCTACGCCCGACAGCAGGGCGATGGGAGTCCGACCGCCTTCGAAGACCGCGCTCATCATGGGCAATTTGCTGGCCAGGATCAGACCCGCGAGCAATCCGCCGACCATCGCCAGTCCGCCCAGTAGTGGCGTGGGGGTGGCGTGGACGTCGCGATCGCGGACCGATGCGACCACGCGCCACTTCAGCGCGAGTTCGCGCGCCAGCGGAGTCAGCAGGTACGTGACCGCCGCGGCGGCCAGCAAGCTGAGGATGTACTCCCGCACGGGATCGCGCCGACTAGGCGCCGGCGCCTTCTCGTGGATAGGCCGGGTGCCGGGTCACCAGTTTGCTCACCTGGGCGCAGATGTCCGCCGCGGCGGAACCATCGGCATCGACCACCGCTCGAGCGATGAGGTCGGCGATCTCACGCATATCGGACTCGATCATTCCTTGGGTGGTGACCGCTGGGGTGCCGACTCGGATACCGGAGCCGATCGAGGGCGGCTGCGGGTCGTACGGGATCGCGTTCTTGTTGAGTGTGATGCGCGATGCGTCGCACCGCTCCTCGGCCTGCGCACCGGTGACCCCCAGTGGCTGCAGGTCGATCAGCGCCAGGTGCGTGTCGGTTCCACCGCTGGTGGGTCGCATACCGTGTTCGGCGAGTCCTTCGCACAGGGCTTGCGCGTTGCGGATCACCTGCGCTGCATACCTCTGGTAGTCCGGGCTCGCCGCTTCCTTCAGTGCAACTGCCTTGGCAGCGACGGCGTGCATGAGCGGTCCACCCTGCATCATCGGGAAGACGGCCTTGTCGACCGCCTTGGCGTGCTCGGCCTTGGAAAGCATCATTCCGCCGCGTGGCCCGCGGAGCACCTTGTGCGTGGTGAAGGTGACGACGTCGGCGTAGGGAACCGGGCTGGGGATCGCCTTGCCAGCGACCAAGCCGATGAAGTGAGCCGCATCCACCATCAAGATCGCGCCGACCTCATCGGCGATCTCACGGAACGCCGCGAAGTCGATCAGGCGCGGGTAGGCGGTGGCGCCGCAGATGATCATCTTCGGTCGATGCTGACGCGCAAGATCGCGCACCTGGTCGTAGTCGATCAGTTCGGTGTCCTGGCGGACGCCGTAGGAGACCACGTTGAACCATTTACCCGAGAAATTCACCGGCGAACCGTGGGTCAGGTGACCCCCGTGCGGCAGGCTCATGGCCAAGACGGTGTCGCCGGGCATCGTGAAGGCTCCGTAGGCCGCGATGTTCGCACTCGCTCCACTGTGCGGCTGCAGGTTCGCGTGCTCAGCGCCGAAAAGTTCCTTGGCCCGTTCGATGCCGATCTCCTCGGCTGAGTCGACCTCCGAGCAACCGCCGTAGTAGCGGCGACGCGGATAACCTTCGGCGTACTTGTTGCTTAGGGTCGAACCCAACGCCGCGAGCACTGCGGGGGATGTGAAGTTCTCACTGGCGATCAACTGCAGACCACCGCGCAGTCGCTCCAACTCGCTCAAGATGATGCTCGCGATCTGCGGATCCTCGGACTGCAATGCACCGAAGTCCGGCCCCCAGAAGATCCCCTGATCAGCAGATGAACTCATAAGCCAACTCCCGCTCCGCGCAGCGCCGATTCAACCGGCAGTTTCGTCCGCCACTGTATCCCCCGCAACGTCTCGCAGCACGCCCTCCACGCGCGAGGCGGCGATGGCTCCCGGTCGCACGATGGTGGCCGGACGGGTTCGGGCGTCCACAACGGTGCTGGCCGATGAGGGATCTTCCGCTAAGGCCCACGCCTCATTGCCCACCGGGCCCGCATCGAGGGCACCGGACACATCGTCGGCGAGCGAGTCGATGGCCTCTTGAACGGTCTGCGGTGCAGGGCCCCCAGCTGTCGAGGCCGTGCTGGCGGCCATCGGACCCACACGCCGACACACGGCCAGGGCGATCGGGTGCAGGGGCATGCGTACCGCAACGGGAGCCTGCGGCGGGTGATCCCAAGCCAAGGTGGCCTGCGGGCGCAACAGGATGGTCAACAGCCCCGGCCAGAAGGCGCGCATCAGCGCCTGCGCCGCCGGTGGAATACGCGCCGCAACGCCCGAGACGGTGTCCGGTCCTGCCACCAGCAGTCCCAGTGGAGTGTTCGGCTCTTGGAGTTTCGCGCGCCTGAGCAACGCCGTGCCCTTGATGGAGAAGGCATCCGTCGCCAAGACGTAACAGTTCTCCGTCGGCACGATCACCAGTCCACCGCGACGCATGGCAGCGGCGGCCGCGACAACAGCCTTTTCGCGTTCGCCTGGGTCAGTGCAATCCCAGATCGTGGCCGCGCTCACGTTTCGTTCCCGCTTCCAAAAGCCGCGCTTCTAAGAGCCATCGTGAAGCGTGGCAGACCAGCGAGATCGCGACGATCGCTGACGTCTTCGAACAGCGGCGCACCCGGCAGACCGGGCAGCATCGTGGCGAGTTCGTCGTCCAGAGCTGCAGCCTTGATCAACCCCACCACTCCCCCGCCGGGCGAGTCCGGTCCTTGGACGTCCGCATGTTCGATAACCAAGGATCCACCCGGTCGCAGCAACATCGCGGCCGTTCGCACCACGCCGGCGACGATTCGCAGCCCATCGGGACCACCGAACAAGGCGGCAGACGGATCGTGATCGCGCACTTCCACCTCCCGAGGCACCATGGCATCGGGAATGTACGGCGGGTTGGCAACCACTACATCGACTGCGGCCACGAGCGAGGAGAGTGCGCCACCCGGATCGGCAACCTGGGTGGCATCGCCATGAATCACCTGGATGTCCGATCCCGCGGCCGCGACTTCCTCGCGGTACTCGTGGACGTTACGCCTCGTCCATTCGATGGCATCGTCGTCCAACTCCACGAGATGCACCCGCGATCCGGCAACCTCGAGAGCGATGGATAGCCCGACGGCACCACTGCCTGCGCACAGGTCCACCACCACCGGATGGTCGATTTCCCGCGCGTGACGCATCGCGGCTTCGGCCACTAACTCGGTCTCCGGACGCGGAATGAAGACTCCTCGGCCAACCGCCAATTCGATGTGACGGAACGGCGCTCGGCCGGTGATGTGCTGCAGCGGGATCCGACTCAAGCGACGCGACACGGCCTTCTCGAACGCCAGCCGCTGCGCGGCCGTGGGTTCGTCCTGCATGATCAAGCGCGACCGTGGGACGTCCAGCACCCACGACATCAACACGGCGGCATCGACTTTCGGTGAAGGAACTCCCGCGGCGGTGAGTCGTCGTTGGGCGTCGTACATCAGGTCGCGGATCGTGACTCGACTTCCCGGGCCCCGTCCACCCGATGTCGAATCACCGGTTGCATCGAAGGAGAACCCCGACGAAGTCATCCTTCGTCATCCCTCGGAGGTGAGTCGAGACTCGCGATCGGCTGCCGTGCACGCATCGACGATCGCATCTATGTCCCCATCGAGAACCTGATCCAAGTTGTGGGACTTGAACCCGACGCGATGATCGCTGATCCGATTCTCGGGGAAGTTATAGGTGCGGATGCGCTCGCTGCGATCAACAGTGCGCACTTGACTGCGCCGGACGTCCGAGGCTTCCTGCGCCGCCTGCTCCTCCGCGATGGCCAGGAGTCTGGCGCGCAGGATTCGAAGAGCCTGCTCCTTGTTCTGCAGTTGGCTCTTCTCGTTCTGACAGGACACCACCACGCCCGTGGGTAGGTGGGTGATGCGAACCGCGGAGTCGGTCGTGTTGACGCTCTGGCCGCCTGGACCGGAGGAGCGATACACATCGATGCGAAGGTCATTCGGATCGATCGTGACGTCGACGTCCTCTGCCTCCGGGAGCACCAGGACACCCGCTGCGGATGTATGGATGCGCCCTTGGGATTCCGTTACCGGAACGCGCTGGACACGGTGTACTCCGCCTTCGAACTTCAAGCGCGCGAAAGGCGCCTCACCGGGTTCTGGCACACCCTTGGCTTTGACCGCCACCGATACGTCCTTGTAGCCGCCCAGATCGGATTCGACCGCATCGATGATCTCGGTGCTCCACCCTCGCCGTTCCGCGTAACGCAAGTACATCCGCAATAGATCTCCTGCGAAGAGGGCCGATTCCTCACCACCTTCACCGGCCTTGATCTCGACGATGACGTCTTTGTCGTCCATGGGATCGCGGGGCAAGAGCAGTTCCTGCAAGCGCTCGGCCGCCTTGGCCTCCCGCTCGGCCAGATTCGCGGCCTCTGCGGCGAAGGCAGCGTCGCCCATCTCGGCCAACTCCAGTGCTGCCTGATGATCATCATGCAGCGCACTCCACTCGCGGTATGCGGCGACCACCGGACGCAGTTGGGCGTAGCGGCGACCGAACTTGCGAGCCTTGGCTTGGTCTGCGTGGATACCCGGATCGGCCAACTCGCGCTCGACGTCGTTGAGTTCGCGCGCGAGTTCCTCGCAACTCTCGAACACCGTCCGCCACCCTCCACGCGCGAGATCTCGGGAACTAATCAGCAAAAGATTCGGGCGCCGGTCGGGGATCGACCGCGCGACGGGGGAGACACGCGGCCGATCCCGGGCCGGCGCCCGGAAGTCGCACTATTTGGATCCTGAGCCGGAGCCCTTCCCGTAGCGGGTTTCGAACTTCGCTACGCGACCGCCCGTATCGAGGATCTTCTGCTTTCCAGTATAGAACGGGTGGCACTGCGAACAGACGTCCGCGTGAATCACACCGCTCTTGGCGGTGCTTCGCGTGGTGAAGGTGCTCCCGCAGGTGCAGGTCACCGTGGTTTCCACGTAATCGGGATGGATATCGGCCTTCACGATCGTCACGTCCTTTTCTTGAATGTCCGGGTCGGTCGGTCAGCGGCCTTCGTGCTGATCACCGTGAACCGGAGCCCCCGAAGTATGCCACGGGATCCGATCAGTCGTCGTCACTGGACCCTGGGGCGGACGGGGTGGTCTTTTGGACCTGGAGCAGGAAGTCGTAGTTGGTCTCGTTCTCCCGCAACTTGCCCAGCAGCAGTTCGATGGACTGCTGTTGATCCAAGGCGTGCAGGACCCTGCGCAGTTTCCAGACGATCTTGAGCTCGTCGCTGGACATGAGCAGCTCTTCCTTGCGGGTACCCGACGCATCGACGTCCACCGCCGGGAATATCCGCTTGTCGGCGAGGCGACGATCGAGCTTGAGCTCCATGTTTCCGGTGCCCTTGAACTCCTCGAAGATGACCTCGTCCATGCGTGAGCCGGTCTCGACGAGCGCGGTGGCCAAGATGGTGAGCGAGCCACCGTTCTCGATGTTGCGGGCAGCGCCGAAGAACTTCTTGGGTGGATACAACGCGGTGGAGTCCACACCACCGGACAGGATGCGTCCGGAGGCCGGTGCCGCGAGGTTGTAGGCGCGACCCAGACGGGTCATCGAGTCCAACAGCACGACCACGTCGTGGCCAAGTTCGACCAAACGCTTCGCGCGTTCGATGGACAGTTCCGCGATGATCGTGTGATCCTCGGCGGGACGATCGAAGGTCGAGGCGATGACCTCACCCTTGACCGAGCGCTGCATGTCGGTGACTTCCTCGGGACGTTCGTCCACGAGCACGACCATCAAGTGACATTCGGGGTTGTTCTCGGTGATCGCGTTGGCGATCGCCTGGAGAACCATAGTCTTGCCCGCCTTGGGAGGGGAGACGATCAGGCCACGCTGTCCCTTGCCGATAGGTGCCACCAGGTCGATGACGCGGGTCGTGAGGTTCTGCGGAGTCGTCTCCAAGCGAAGTCGATCCTGGGGGTACAGCGGGGTCAACTTGGAGAACTCCGGACGATCCTTCGCGGATTCGACATCGCCACCGTTGATCGAATCAACGGAAACGAGCGGGTTGAACTTCTCACGCCGTTCACCGTCTCGCGGCTGACGAACCTGACCGGTGATCGCATCACCCTTGCGCAGGCCGAACTTACGCACGAGCGACAAGGACACGTAGACGTCGTTCGGACCCGGGAGGTACCCACTGGTGCGCACGAAGGCGTAGTTGTCGAGCACATCGACGATTCCTGCGACCGGCGCGAGGACATCGTCCTCGGATATCACCGGTTCGGCCTCGCTGAAGCCGCCCTTGCGGTCACGACGATCGCGGAATCGATCGCGGCCGCGCCGGCGCCGACGCCCGTTGTCATCGCGGTCACCCCGGTCACCCCGGTCTCCCCGATCACCCCGATCGCCGCGGTCGCCGCGGTCGTCCCGGCTACCCCGGTCACGGTCGCCGCGGTCGCCGCGGTCGCCCCGGTCGTCCCGGCTACCCCGGTCGCCCGAATCCTTGTTCTGAGCCGGAGCTTCGCGGTCGGCGCGCCCTTGATCAGCGCGCCCTTGATCAG
>CAZQRR010000050.1:0-11724 GCA_964595675.1 uncultured Rubrivirga sp.
GGTCGGCAGACGCGACTGCCCTCTCAGCCCACCGATAACGCGTGAGCTCCCCAGTAATTCAGTTGTTGAAGTGATCATAACCTTCGATGAGATCGACGGCCCGACCAAAGTTTCCTCGGAGAGGCGTTCAGTGCCTCATAGTGCCGGCTGCGGAACCACAAGGTCCTGCTTCGGGCCCAGTCCGCTCACCATGGTGATCTCACGAGTGGAACCGTCGGCCTCGACCAGCATCAAGGTGGGGACGCCCCCAGGACCTGACCAGTCGGTGATGTCGATGCGCAGCGTGCTGCCCGGTCGCACCAATACCGAGGAATCCGTGTGTGCCGCGGGCACCGACCGAGTGGATCGAATCCGCTGTGTCACCACATCGATGCGCACCGGCTTGGTTCCACCCACGGAGTACTCGGTCGCACCGTCGTTCTCGATGATCGAAAAGGGTGCATTCGCCGAGCCGACTTGCTTACCGCTGGCGATGAACCAGGCGTTGTAGTCGTCCCCTGCGCGTTCGACCGCTGCCTGCAGGTAACGAGGGGCGGACGCCTTCGATGTGCGCAGGGTGAGTTTTCGCTCATCGGCGCGCACCTCCATCGTCAGCACCGAGCCCGCGGGAACGATGGGTTCGGCATCGAGCACAGTGCCATCGCCGAGGAAGGTGTTGATGGAGCCGTCGATCGCACTGGTGTTCTTGCTGTTGTCCACGACCACGCGGAAGTCGGTTTTGGCCGGCATTTTGAATGCGGGCAACTGACCGGATGTCGGGTTCAGATTCGGTTGTTGCTTCAAGCCCTCGATCTTCGAGCCGTCCAGGTTCCTGATGTCGATGGTGACGTCGTCCGGGAGGGCAGTGGCGGAGCCGAAGTTGATGATCTGATCGTTACCCGCGCACACCGGGCACGGCAGCGTGCCTTGGATGTTGGTCAACTCGACCAGGCCGATGGTGAGGTTGTCCGCATTGCCGGTGGAGAACACCTGCGGACCGTTTGGCATCGTTCCGACGAGGTACTCGTAGGAGTTGTCCGCGGCATTCACGTGGATCGCGCGGGTGCGCAGCGGGAAGTTGTTGTCGTACACGGCGATGTCGTAGTCGCCATTGGCTCGCTGGTAGACCGCGTGCGGGGTGATCGCGTGTCCGGCCTGTTGCCCCTCGACCTCGAACTGCAAGGTGAGGATGTACGGAAGCTTGCCGGGGGCGAGGTTCTCGGTGAGTTCCTTGACCACGCTGAGCGGATCCATATACACGCCGTTGGCAGCATCCGACGTGGTCTGCGTGGTCCACCAGTAGGCGAGTTCGCCTTGGACTTTGTCGTCGAGTCGAACCCCGGAATTGATCTGGGAGTCGGTCAAGCGCGAGCGCATCAATTCGCCGTTGAACAGTTGAGCGTTCAACGCCGCGACCCCGAAGCAGTGACCACCCCACATGTAGGTGTTCATCGAGTCCAAGAACTCGGCGACCGCGGGCTTGGGCACGCAGGTGGCCTTCCCGGAGGCGTCCGTGGAGTAATGCGCGCACGCGACCTTGGGCCCGAACATCCGCGCCATGGACTCGGGAGTGAGTTGGCTGGCGAACTTGTTCGGCCCGTAGCCCAGTAGCGCGTTCCCGGCGCCCAGGCGCTGCCCATAGTTGAAGAACTGGAATGAATCGCGAATCGCATCGAAACCGGTCGCGGCGATCAGTTCCCCCTCGGGCTGCCACTCCGGTGGGGTGGGGTTGTAGTCCTGGACCGGCCCACCGCTGACCGGGACACAATCCGGATCCGATTCCGTGCACCACGCGATCGCCGTGCCGGTGGCCGATGGTGGCACCGCTAGGGCGAACACCGCAGCCAGCGTCACGACCGAAGCACCCCACATCCGACGCATGAAATCACTGTAGAGCGTCGAACGAAGGCGCCGGGCTTTGTTGACCCAGATGGGCCGAACCACGGCGTGCCATAGTCCCTCGGTGTGCAGCGCCATTTCCGTCCGTCCTGCGTCAGAGGCCGATCTGGAGTTCATCGGGCAGATCACCGTCGGGGCGTACCACCGTGCCGGTCAACTCGATGACGGCCCGGAGCGCGGCTACGGCCTCGTCCTGGCCGACAGTGCGGCTCGCTACCAGGATGCGATCTTGCTGGTGGCCACGCGCAACGAGGAGATCGTCGGAACGGTCACCATCTGTCCGCCGGGTTCGCGCTTCGGGGAGATCGGCCGCGAAGGCGAAGTCGAGTTCCGCTTCCTCGCCGTGGCGCCGCACGCGTGGGGGTCCGGGGTGGCGAACGTCCTGATCGAAGCGTGCGAGACACATGCTCGACAGGTCGCCGCTGATCGACTGGTCATCTGCGTGCGCGACACGAACGTTGGAGCGATGGAGATGTATCGCAGGCGTGGTTTTACTCGAATGCCGGAGCGGGATTTTCGACCGGTGCCCGGTGTCGCTCTGCTAGCCATGGAGAGGACCTGCATGCATGAGAGGCGGGAGTGGGCCCAACCGGACTCGAACCGATGACATCTTCCTTGTAAGGGAAGCGCTCTAGCCAACTGAGCTATGGGCCCGGAGCGAGGCTACCGAGGCGTGTGGGGGCGTGACCGGCTGGGTAGCCTGCGGACGTGACGTCAACCGTGGGTGCCGTGGTCCGCGCTCTCGAGGACCGCTATCCGGTCGAGCTGGCCTCCGAGTGGGACGCGGTGGGCCTGGTGGTGGGTGATCCGAAGGCTTCGGTGTCCTCGGTGCTGTTCGCGGTCGATCCGGTGATGCACGTGGTCGATGAAGCGATGGCTTCAGGTGCGGACATGATCGTGACGCACCACCCGCTTTTCCTGCGAGGCGTGCACTCGGTGGCACCCGTCACGCCCAAGGGTCGCGTTGTGCACACGCTGATTTCGCACGGCATCGCGCTGTATTGCGCGCACACGAACGCCGACCACGCACGTCCTGGGGTTTCCGACGCACTCGCTGCGGCCTGCGGACTCGATTCGACCGTGGCGATCGATCCGTGGGGAGCCGACGTGGGCACCGGACGCGTAGGTGAACTGGCGGAGCCGGTGTCGCTTCAGGCGTTGGCGGATCGGCTGGCCGGTGCGTTGCCCGTGACCGAACACGGGATTCGGATAGCCGGTGACGTGGATGCCCCGGTTCGCACGGTTGCGGTGTGCGGGGGAGCGGGTGACTCGCTGCTGGAGATCGTGGGTGATCGAGCTGATGTGTACGTAACCGGCGACCTTCGTCACCACCGAGCTCAAGATCACCTGCTGGCAACCGGCAAGGCGTTGATCGACGTTCCGCACTGGGCCGCGGAGTGGTTGTGGTTGCCGGAAGCGGCAACGAGCCTCCGCGAGGATCTCGGCGCCGATAGCGTTACCACCTCGGTGTCGAACATCGACACCTCACCGTGGACGGCACATATAGGGAGAGATCAGTGAAGGCTGCACAGTCCGAGCAACTGATCTTGCTGGAGGTCCAAGGCTGCGATACTCGGCTCGCTCAACTGCAGCATCGCTTCGCCACGTTGCCCCAGAAGGTGGAACTCGCATCGGCGCAAGAACGTGCGGAGCGTTCGCGCAAGGAACTGATCGCCGCACAGACCATCGTGTCGGATCTGGAACGCGAGCAGGCGAAGGCCGACGCCGACGTGGATCTGGTTCGCGAGCGCAGCCGCAAAGACCTGGAGTTGCTCCACTCGGGATCGATCAACGATCCCAAGCAACTGCAGAGCTTGGAATCCGAACTCCAGTCGTTGGCCAAGCGGCAGACTGAACTTGAAGACGTCGAGCTCGAAGTCATGGAACGGCTGGAAGGCGCCCAGGCGGCCGTGACGCATCTGGAGGGTGAATCTGCATCGATACGCGCCGAGGTCGAGCGGTTGACCGCCGAGGTCGCGGAGCTCGAGGCCGAGATCGCCCGGGAGCGGGCTGGAGTTGAGGCCGAACGCCAGGGCTTCGCCTCCCAGGTCGGGCCCGAATTGCTCGGCCTGTACGACAAGATCCGTGCCGACCATGCGGGGCGAGGGGCGGCCCTCTTGCACCGCGGACGCTGCGATGGCTGTCGCATCGACCTGCCGCCGACGGAAATCGCAGCACTCAAATCGGCTCCTGATGATGAGGTGCTGCGGTGCGAGGAATGCCGTTGCATCCTGGTGCGCAGCCCGGAATCGGGTCTGTAGACGCTCGTGGCTTCCTCCTACACGGTCCAAGCCGACGGTGGCTCACGCGGAAATCCGGGACCGGCTGCGTACGGGACCGTCGTCACCGACTCGGTAACGGGCCAGACGGTCGCGGAGTTCGCCGAGTTTTTCGACAACGCCACGAACAACTTCGCCGAGTATCGCGGGGCGATCGCCGGGTTGGAGTACGTGCACTCCATCGATCCGGACGCGCGGATCGAAGTCCGCCTCGATTCCAAACTTGTCGTCGAACAGATGTCCGGCCGGTGGAAGATCAAGAACGACGACATCAGGAGACTCGCCCTCCGGGCACGCGATGCCCACGACCCAAGACTCGTCTCCTATACCTGGGTGCCGCGCGCGGACAACGCCCGCGCCGATGCACTGGTCAACGAGATGCTCGATCAGGTGGTGAACGGTGGTGAGCGCACCATCCACCGAGGGGCCCCGGCCAACGCCGAGGATGTGGTGGGCGAAGCCCGCGAGAGCGAATCCCAGGCCGAACTCGCCGAATCGGTCGCCGGCGAGGAGCCGCCCCGCACGATGATCGGATGGGCTGCAGTCGCTGAACCCACAACGTTGCTCTTGGCCAGGCACGGTGCCACGGCTTACTCGCTGGAGAAGCGATTCAGTGGCAGCGGGGGAGTGGACCTTCCGCTCATCGAGTTGGGGCTCGAACAAGGCGCTGCGCTTGCCAGGGAAGTTGCGCAGCGTGGTGAAGCCACCCGCATCATCACCTCACCGTTGCTGCGCGCGAGGCAGACCGCGGACTTGATCGCCGCCGAGACGGGCCTCGCGGTGGAGATCGATGAACTGTTCGCGGAATGCTCGTTCGGTGAGTGGGATGGTCACACGTTCACCGAGGTGCGGGATAAGTGGCCGGAGGAAATGGCCGACTGGTTGGCCTCGACATCCGTCGCGCCCCCCGGTGGTGAGTCCTTCGATGCCTGCCAGGCGAGAGTTCGACGCGGACTTCGCGGACTACTCGACCGCTATCTGGGTGAAACTGTGGTGGTAGTCGCGCACGTGACGCCGATCAAACTTCTCGTGACCGACGCCGTGGGCGCTCCGGTGGACAGTGTGTATCGGATGGAATTGCCACCGTGCTCGATCAGCAAGGTCGCGTGGTTCCCGGACGGGAACTCATCGATGTTCAGCTTCGCGGAGGCCGCGCACCTGCGCGACCTCCGCGGCCCTACTGGGAGTTAGAACGGGCAGCTGAATCGCTAGGCCCGCGCGCCCTTCATGGCGCCGCGCATGCCCTCACCACGCTTGCCTTCACCACGCTTGCCTTCACCACGCTTGCCTTCACCACGCTTGCCTTCCCATCGGTTCGCCTTCGCTGTCTCGAGCGCTGAGGCGACCGCATCGGCCTGCGACTGGGTCAAAGTGCCGTCGCTAACCAAGTTCGACAATGCGGCTGCGTGCTCACTCACGCGCTCAGCCTGGCGGGCCTCCCGACCGGCTTGGTGCGCTTCGCGCATCGCGTTCCTTACGGCCTGGAGGTCGTCCCGATCGACCGTGCCGCTGGCTATGAGGTCGCGCATGCCACCTCGGTCGGCAGCAGCGATGGCGTCAGCTTGCGCTTGCGTCAACGTGCCGTCGGCCACCAGGCCCGCGAGGACTTCGTTCATCGTGGCATCACGCTCGGCCTGCTTGGCCGCGCGGTTGGTCTCGTGGTTCGCCATCAATGCTTCGCGGATCGCGGTGGCCTCGTCTTGGGAGATGGTGCCCGATTCCACGAGAGAGGCCAGTGGACCGCCCTGGCGACCTTCACCGCGACCCCGGTCACCTGAACCGTGGGCTGAAGCTGCGACCGTGCCGCCGAGGACCAGGGCTGCTGCCGAGACGGCGGCGATGCCGCCAAGGACGATTGATCGAGTGCTGCGCATGCTGATTCCCTTCGTTTGGGATGACCCATGTGTGATGACCGGGGGTTTCGGTCACGGACTCAGACTGCGCGAGTCGCATGCGATAGCGATACGAGACATGTTCAGGTTTCGTAAACGATGATGTCCAAGCCCCGGGGGTCGCTCGCCTTCGTTGGCTCGCGCACCTCGCTTCGGAAGCCAAGGTCGGCCAAGAAGCCTGGAACGTCCTCGATGGACTTCGGAACCTTGCTCTCCTGGAGCACGGCGCGGGTGAGGCGCCCCTTGGTGGCCTTGTTGAAGTGGCTCACCACGCTGCGTTTGCCGCCGCGTTCGAGCAGGACGCGGGCCACGAATGCACGCTGCGCGGCATCCTCGGGCACAGGACCGAGATTCACATAGGCACTCGAGCGAAGGTCCAGGATCGGACCACTCGTGGCACTGAGTTCACCTTGTACGTCGTGCTTCCATACCGAGGTCAGTGTGCCGAGCCCGGGAAGTGTGGTGTCGCCGCTGAGTCGATAGGCCGGGATCGGGTCGCTGGGGCGCAGTAACCCGAACAGCGCCGATGCGATTGCCACGCGTGCGTCTGCGCGTTTGCGTGCTGCCGCAGGCAGGGAGGCGAAGTCGAGGGCTTCGTAGAGGACACCGGTATAGACCTCGATGGCCGGGGCCGCGTATGCGCTGCGCAATTTTGCGTTCGCCACGACGAGATCGCGCTGCTTGGGGCCAAGCCCCAGGACCTTCGCCGCCTTGGCGGGATCCTTGTCGCACAAGGCGATCACGGCGTCGAATACCGACTTTCGCGTGGACTTCAGCCCGGGGTAACCCAGTGAGCTGGGAGCGAGTTTCGGTCCCTTGGTCGGAGCCGTCTTGCCCTCGCTGGGAGGCAACAGAATCAACACGAACGGAACCGAGGGTGTTTACGGAGCGACGGTGCGAACCGCCACGACTCGGTCCTTCTTATTCCCGCCAACGCCGATCAAACCGGGATCGGCGTTGCCACATTCGTCCTCATCGGCTCGGCACGGCCCCATCTCCACGCCGTAGAAGTGCAGGCCCTGAACGCCCAGGAACACGGTCATCCCGAAGGTGCCATTGGGGTTCATCGTGGTGCACGCTTGATCCAGGGTCTGCCCGGGCCAACCCCCGTCCTTCAGGGGCTTAGGTGCGTAGCGAGTCAAACAAATGGTGTTCTCACCGCGCGTCCACGACGCCAAGTTCTTCTGCGCTTGCCGGCTCAGCGTGCCGGTGAAGGTGACGGCTTCGCCGGAAACCTCGCGACGATCGCTCACGCGAAGGCACGCATAGTCGCTGGGATCGGCAGTGCAGGCACTCTTTCGGGGCTTGACGTCCTCGTTGGCCATCGCCGATCCAGCGGCGAGGGTCATACCTGTGGCGCTTAGGACGAGGGAGCCGATAACGGCGATCGAACGCTGGAAGTAGTTGGCCATGTATCGAAACTAACAGCGCCTGCGGGGGTTTGCGGGCAACGACGTACCCTTATGGGCGGACGAGTCGGCCGGGTGATCGCGGCGTGAAAGCGTCGAGGAAAGTCCGGACTTCACAGGGCGCGGTGGTGGGTAACGCCCACCCGGGGTGACCCGCGGGACAGTGCCACAGAAAGCAAACCGCCTCGAGCGATCGAGGTAAGGGTGAAAGGGTGGTGTAAGAGACCACCAGCACGGCAGGTGACTGCCGTGGCTAGGTAAACCCCACCGGAAGCAAGGTCAAAAGGGTCGGGCAACCGGCCTGCGTGGACGAGCGGCCCGCTCCATGTCCACGGGTAGACCGCACCAGGGTGTCGGCAACGGCACTCGCAGATGGATGATCACTGAATCGTCACCGCAAGGTGGCGAGGAACAGAATCCGGCTTACAGGCCGACTCGTCCCCCTCATCAGTTAGTAGTTGCCAATGAGGAAGACCAGGTACGCACTCATCAGATCACGCAGTTCCTCGTCCGTGGGGACTAGTCCCAACGAGCCGACCAATCGCACACCCACGGTTGGGACCTGGATCAACCACGCCAGCGCGTTCGGGTCGAGGTCCTTGCGGATGACGGCGGCAGCGACCAGAGCCGCGAAGAGCGACCGGCGATGATCTGCCACACGTGACATTTCAGCGATGATTGCGCCTAGAACTGCTGGGTCTGTGTGGGCGGCGATGGTGAAGTCGATGAGTGTGCGCGCAGTCTGCGTATCCGTCCAGGCCAATTGCATTCGGCTTGCCAACGTGTCCGCCGCGGCGCCAAGATCACGCCGCTCGATGCAGGTGATGAATTCGTCGGACCATCCGTAGCGCTCGGAGTCGAGGGCGGATCGAAATGCAGCGGCGAGCACCTCGGACTTACCGCCGAAGCGCCGGTAGAGAGCACCGGTCGTCATGCCAGCGGCGCGTGCGATCTCACGTGCGTCCGCCTCGCTGATTCCGCGGGATTTGATCAGTTCCTGGGTGGCTGCCACCAGCGCGGCCGACGTTTCGTCAACGAATGCCTGCGTGGGATCTAGCATCGGGATCTCCTCGATGACCGACTGGATGATCTGGACCTGATTCGCAACGCGAACGCAGCGACCGATTGTCATCACGATGTCCGTCGTGTGGGTGGCGAAGGTTTCAGGGAGCGAGCACCCGGATGTACGCAGCAGCGCATTCGCAAGCAACGTGCTCACCGTCCACCAAGCGATGCTCGGCACTTGTTCGCTGTCGGGGATCCTGGCTGCGAATGCATGCTCCAATACGCCGAGCGAATCTCGTACTTGATCACCGAAGCTCGCATCGATGTGGACGGCGAGGACGCATTCGGCAACGAACCGCAGTTCGCTGAGTTGGTCGTCGGAAGTGAGGTCCGCCTCGACGAGGTCGCGGACCTCGACTGAGGTGTCCTGCCACCTAGTGCACATTCGCATGACAGATAGGGGTAGGTCGTTCGCGATCAAATCCTCGAGACAAGCTCCCTTATCCGGCCAGCGCTGATAGACCGCACCCTTGGAGATGTGTGCCCGCTGCGCCACTCCACCCAAGGAGAAGGCCCGGGGACCGACGGCGGTGAACTCCTCCCGGGCAGCATGCCGGATCCACTCGGTGGTGGTTTGCCGTCTGCCATCAGCCATGTCCGCCGCACTTTCACTGGAACGTCAGTCATACCCAAGGAAATGACAAAGTGACGCGACGTTATCGCAGCCGGCCTGGTGGGAGTTCCATTTCCGTCTTTACGGTGCATGCGGGAATTGTTGAACGACCGGACCCATTCCGAGGTGGCGGGATCGACCTCGACCTGTTGGTGGCGCCGCCAGCGAAGCTCAGATTCGAGGGTCACCGCAAAGCGGGACTTGACGCTTGTGGGTGCCTTGAAGGTCGTGGCTCTATGAGGGAAGCTCCTATCGACCAGGTGGACAGCGTGCTGCCGGAACTCCGGTTGCCATTCTCATGGCGTAGCTGCGTCCTGCTGCAGGAAGCCGAACTAAGGCCAGGGCGATTCAATGCTTTTCGCCCGACGCAATCCACCCAATTCTCCTCGCCTGAAAACCACCACCCGACTGCTGTTGGCGTCCGGCATCGGCCAACCCAGTTCGCTATCCAAAAGTGACGGGAGGTTATCGGTCGTGGCCTTCCGCCGCGCTGTCATCATGCCCAAACTGTGTGCACACACGACAGATTGGTGGAGGTGCGCTGTGAGACGTTGTCTGACATGGGTGCGAAGAGGTGGGGTCGGATTCGTGGTAGCGACAGCACTTGTGGCGGTGAGTTCCCTTTCAGCGCATGCGACTGAATCCACTGATAATGCCGGGCCGCTGAACGTTGACTTAGTTGCTGGTGCAAACGCGGCGGGTGGTGTGAATGAGTCACTCTTCGTGGCAATTGAAACCAATGGTGTTCCCGTCGGAGCTGTCTTCTCGGCGACAGCAACCATTCCGTCGGGTACCATCGAGGTCCCGGTATATGCACTTCCGGTTGGTGGAAGCAACCCACTCACGGGCGCCAATAACGCAACTGTGTGGGTACCTACACCAACCGATGCCACAGACATCCGCTTGTCTTGGTCACCAGGTGGTGTTCTTGAGACATACGGAACCAAGGTAGTCGAAGCGGGTTCATCCATCACCGTCACTCAAGACACTGAGGGGCTGGGTGCCATCACCGTCACGGCTCAGTTTCCGCGGTTCTCAGGTCTTGTTGCTCCGAGCACTCCAGTTGAGATCTCGAAGGCATTCTTCGAACTTCCATCGGCGGATGGAGGCTTCGGTAACTATGGCTTCTATGTTTTCGATGCCGACACACGTGAGGTGATCACGCCTGAACGCCCTGGTGTGAGAAAGCGCTGGATTAGTGACAGTGTGCTGGAGATCGTGGATCCACTTGTGCTACCTGACTCTGCGTTGGGGCGCAACATCCGAGTCGGGTTCCTCACCTATTTCTACATGGAGGACTATGGATTGACCGGAGTCATGCCCATCCGGTATGCCGGCTTGAGCTCGGCCATCTTGATGCGGCTTCGGAGTTCGGCTGCATCCAGTGCGACGCTGGCAGCGATGCAGCAATTCGCGGTGCCGGCGGGGACAGAAGCGCAGGTCTGCGGTTCTTTGGCCCCTGAGCACGTGGATGCACCGGCCCTGCGCCAGATGCGCGACGAGGGTTGGTCGGTCAGTTACGCGCAGTGGCCGAACGACGGTCAAGGCGGCTGGGTCTGCTCACGCCAACCTGTCCTGACTTCCCAAGGTTGGGTGGTGCGCTAGGGGATCTTTGGCGACTTCCAGGCCCGTCGCCGGATTTGGTGGCACGCTTCGGTTCGGAGGCCAAGATGGCGTGTCTTCGGGTGGATTTGAGTCGCTGCTGCGCGATCGGGATCGGCCCATGAGTACCGTTGACGAGGCCGCTCGCCGCGAGCAGCGGGGCTGGTATTGGTACGACTGGGCGGCATCGGCGTTCTCCGTCAGCGTCGTGGCCGTCTTCTTCGGTCCGTATCTGACGGACCTCGCGCAGGCCGCCTTCGCTGCGGGTGAACGGATAACTCTGTTCGGGCTGGTGCCGGTTACGGCGGAGTCCTACTACCCGTACGTTGCCGCGATCGCCTTGGCGCTGCAGATCGTGGTGATGCCGGTTGTGGGGTCCGTGGCTGATGCCGCGCGCTCTCGGCGACGGGTGATGGGTGTGTGCGCGTACGTCGGTGCTGTGAGCGTGATGGCCATGTGGTTCCTGCGGGGGACCAACTACCAACTGGGCGGCTTGCTGTTCATCGTGGCCACAGTCGCCTTCGGCAGTGCGATGGTGGTCTACAACTCGTTCCTGCCGCTGATCGCGCAGGCCCGCGAGCGAGACCGCGTTTCATCGGCGGCGTGGGCGCTCGGATATGCCGGTGGGGTGTTGCTGTTGCTGGCGAACATCGCGTTGTTCGTTCGTGGTGATCGATTCGGGATCTCGCAGACCGATGCAACACGCATCGCGTTGGTCAGTGCGGGAGTGTGGTGGGCGCTGTTCACGGTCGTCCCTTTGACTCGCTTGCGCGATCGGCCACCGGATGTGCCGTCGATGGGGAATGCGCTCGTCGGGGGATTGCGCCAACTCGGTCGAACCGTGCGGGGGTTGCGGGCCTATCCCCAAGCACTGATGTTCCTGCTCGCCTTCTTCTTCTACTACGACGGCATTCAGACGATGATCGGGTTGTCCGCGACGTACGCCGTCGAGGAACTCGGGCTTGAGGTGACCGACGTCATCGTGA
>CAZQRR010000051.1:0-11676 GCA_964595675.1 uncultured Rubrivirga sp.
GCCCGCATGGCCGGGGACGCATAGCGCTCGGCGAGCACGTTCGGCACGCTCACCCGCCTATCCTTCCACGCCGCTACTGACTCGCAGTCTCCGCGGCCTTGGCGGCCTTGGCGGCTATGTCTCGGCGGTGATGCGAGCCCTCCAGCGTGATGAGATCCACTGCTCCGTACGCACGCTCACGGGCCTCGTGCAGGTTCGCCCCCACCGCCGTAACCGAGAGCACCCGCCCACCTGAGGACACGATCGCTCCCTCGTTCGGTCCTTCGATGCTGATCGTGGTCCCCGCGTGCAGCACGTCCACACCCGCCACGGAATCCGCAGCCTCGAGTTCGCCGATCACATCGCCCTTGCGTGGATCGGCCGGATAGCCCTCGGCTGCGATGACGACGGTCACCGCCGAGTCAGAACTCCACTGCAGAGGTGGAATCTCGGACAACTTCCCCGTTGCCGCTGCCATCAACAGCCCGCCCAGGCCGGTCTGCAGGCGAGCGAGGACCACCTGGGTCTCCGGATCACCGAAGCGTGCGTTGAACTCCACCACGCGAATACCGCGGGATGTCATCGCGAGTCCGGCGTATAACAACCCGCTGAACGGAGTGCCGCGCGTGGTCATGGCATCGATCATCGGTTGCAGTACGCGCTGCGATACATCTTCGACGAGATCATTCGGTGCCCACGGCAACGGCGAGTAGGCACCCATGCCGCCGGTGTTCGGACCGGCGTCGTGGTCGTACGCGCGCTTGAAATCCTGCGCCGGCTGCAGCGGAACGACCGTGGCGCCATCGCTGATCGCGAAGAGGGACACCTCCGGACCGTCCAGATATTCCTCGATCACCACCGGATGTCCGAGCGCAAGGCACGCTTTCGCGTGATCGAACGCAGCCGAGCGGTCTTCGGTGACGATCACGCCTTTACCTGCCGCAAGACCATCGTCCTTGACCACGAACGGCGTTCCAGGCCGAGTGATTGTGTCGAGTGCCTCGTCGACCTGTGCGTCGTTGGTACACACCCGAGCCATCGCAGTCGGCACACCCGCCTCAGCCATGACCTCCTTGGCGAAGGCCTTGCTGCCTTCCAGCCTCGCGGCCTGCGCTGATGGACCGAAGCAAGCGATTCCGGCTGCTCGCACCGCGTCCGCCGCACCGGCAACCAAGGGCGCCTCCGGACCGATCACCACCAGGTCCGCACTAAGCCCCGTGGCAAGAGCGGTTATCGCAGCGTTATCGGAGACGTCGAGTGGGTGCACCGGAACATCTCGCGCTATACCCGCGTTCCCCGGCGCACACTCCACAGACGAAACCTGCTCGTCGCGCAACAACGCCCGAACAATGGCGTGCTCACGTGCACCCGAACCGACGACCAGAACCTTCACAGCAGCAACCTACCTCCCCGATGCGGCGTCAGAGGTCGGGCGAAATTCCCGAATTTCGGCCCGACGATTGACGCCGGAACGGGGAGGGGCGATGAGCTAGACGAGGGCGATGACGCCTGTGACGATTCCCACCGCGAACAGCCACACTACGAATCCCAGTGCCCGCTTCCACCAGGCGTCCGGCCAAACCCCGCCTTCACGGCCCACGAGTTGGATGAGACCGGACACTATGCCAGGCAACAGGATGAGGTTGTACGTCTGACGCACCTGCTCGTCCGTAGCGTCCTGGCCGAGCAACCAAAAAGACACGTAGATGCCCACCACGAGCAGCATCGCGAAGTTCGCGACCCCCCGCGGGTACCACTTGTTCAACCAGACCACGTTCGGCAGATCATCCTCATAGACCTTCAGCACCAACGGAATCGCGATGAGCAACGCCGACAGGTAGGTAGCCCAGCCGAGTCCGAAGAACGGTTCGGCGATGATCAGGAACAGACCCACCCGGATCGCGACGGACAGCAGCGACAGCCCCTTGCCCGGTGACACGAGCTTCTCGGGCTGAACCTCAGCGCTGCGGACCGGATAGGCATAAGTGGCGACGTCCTCCATCGCCATGCGGATCAAGAACGCCACGACAACAACAACCCGGACCTCACCGAAGTCCTCCGAAGACACCAACTCCAAGCCACTCAATCCATTGAGCGCCTTGAACATCGACGCAGCCGCAAACGCCAGGAAGATCGGTGGCATCACGTAGTCCGCGATTCGATCGAATCGATCCATCCACGAATCGCCTACCCGCCGTCGCAACGGCCTGATCACATGCGCCAGCAGCGGAATCGACGCGAAGATCACGAACAGACCTAGCGCCGTCCGGAATTCCGGCCATGTCGTCAGGTTCCCCGTGACCAAGGCGCCGACGACGATCGTCAGCCACGCGATCGCACCCGCCGCGGCATCGAGGATGCCGAGCGCGATGATCGCGAGCATCAGCGGAAGCGCAGGCGGCAGCGCCTGGAACCCGGTCGACCACGCCGACCACAAGCCCAATGCCAGACCTATTCCCCACAGCACGAAACCGAAGGAGCCGAACATCGCGCGCGACCAGGCACCGTCGACCAACACGCGGGGCAGGAGGGCGGAGAACCTGCCCGCTCGTTTCGGCAATTCCTTGATCCATGCATCGGTGCGACGCGTGCCCGGCATCGCCCACGTTCGCGATCGATCGCCAGGTCCCTCATCCTTCGCACCGAGAGCCTTGAGCTTCTTGGTGACGACGCCGGCCAGCTTGCCCCGCGACGATCGCTCCGAAGAGCCCGACCCCGGCGCCGATCCGGTTCCAGACAAACCACCCATGCCAGCCAAGGCGGCCACGGCGGCGCCGGTTATTGCGACCGTCGCGATGACGGCGGGATACAAAGCAACGTCAAACAACGGCTTCCCCGCCGCCAGCGCGCGCGTCAACTGCGGATCGTCCGGATCGATCGGTTGAGCCACCTGACCTGCTTCAACGAAAGCCGTCGCGACTTGATCGGCCGTGATCTCGAAGGCGCCGACACTTTGCACCGGATTGCCGTTCGGGCCCGTGCCGACAGCCATGACCGTGTGCTGACCCGGCGGCAAACCACCAGGAATCTGTGTGGCAATTGCAGCATTGCCAGCAGCGTCGGCGACCCCCGTGCCGATCACCTGGGGATCGGAGTAGAGCAACACCTGGACGCTGCTACCCGGCTGCAGACCCGCCGCCTCCACGATCGCCGAACGGCCTTCCACCGAAGCGCCGATCTGCAGATCCACACGCAGGTTCATCACCGGGCCGACCAACGCGTCGTCGGTCAACAGGCTCTGCCCTGGTGGCGGTTGGGCATCGAAGACTGCAACCGGCGCAGACTCCACATCTCTTTGCGGTGAGGACTCCGGCTCTGACGTTTCCTCGACTGTGGGCGATGGGCTTTCCTCGACCACCTCCTCCTCGACGAGGGCCTCCACCTCTTCCTCAGTGGTCGCAGGTTCCGTCGGCTCGGAGGATTCCGCCAACGGGGTCTCAGAAGTGACCCTTTCGTCCGGCGGCGCACTAGTCCTCTCCGGGCGCGGCGTACGCATTGACGTGGGGCTCGAGGCCACCGTCGGGGAGGCGGTCGGTGAAGCGGTGAGACTCGGCGACGGGGAGGGGGTCGGTGAGGCACTCATCGACGGATTAGGCGTGCGCGTCGGCTCGGGAGTGCCGCCCCCACCTCCGCCCGACGCCTGAGGAGTCACAACCGACGAGGCCGCAGAGGCCACTGAGTTACCCGCCACGTTCGTGGCAACGACGGAGAACGTGTATCCAGTGCCATTGGTGAGACCGGAAATGGTGCAACTGGTTGAAGACGTCGTGCACGTCAACCCACCGGGCGATGACGTTGCCGTGTAACCAGTAATCGCGGATCCGCCGTCGCTGAGGGGAACAGACCACGAAACCGTTGCCGTTGCATCACCGGCTGACGCAGAAACCGACGCGGGAGCATCTGGGACTGTTCTCGGGGTTATTGCTGATGATGAACTTGACGCAGGTCCCGTGCCTGAGGAATTCCTCGCAACGACTGTGAACGTGTACGAACTTCCATTGGTCAATCCAGTAACCGTGCAAGACGTAGCCGATGTCGTGCACGTCCTGGACTCTGGGCTGGAGGTGACCGTGTAATCGATGATTGCCGACGACCCTGTGCTTGTCGGTGCGGACCAAGAGACGCTTGCCGAACCATTGTCCGCCGTTGCCGTCACTGCGGTCGGTGAGGAGGGGGTCGCTTCTTCGGCGGAAACGATCATGTTGAAGTTGTCACTACCGAATGAACTCCATGCTGCACCACCATCGGTGGAAGTCAGGGCGTAGAAGGTTGGAGTTGGGGTAATTCCTGACGTAGGCGCTGCTGTGTTGTACTTCCAACCGATGGTGCCACCCGATGATCCCGTGACGACGACGAAATAGCGGGTATTCGAAGACAGTGTGTAGGAGTCCGTCGCAGTCACTCTCCCACTGGCCCATGCGCCAAGTGCCTCCTCCTTCAACGTTACGAGGGGGGCACCCGTCGGCTGAATCGGTGCGGATGTAGTCGATTCATATAACTTGAAAGTGAGAGTGCTCGGAGTGGAACTCGAGTTACTTTCGGTCGCATTTCTGACCTCGACACCGACGGAAGTCAACACGACTGGTGAAGCTCCGGTGGAGAAGGACTGTGCAAGCCACTGAGTTCCAGCTGCCGCCTTCCACGCACCGTCCGTGGTCATTGAGTAGAGCGTGACGCTCGATGACCCGTTAGCGCCTGGAGCCAGTCCAACGAGGTACACGAGTGCAAGACCAAGTGCCATCAGGACCCGCGGAGGTGTACATACAGCCGCCCGCATAAAGCCTCTACTCTCGAAGATCCGGATTTCAGCGACAAGTTTCCGGTTGCCTCCAAGTTCTCGGGGACAGATCTTCGGTTATCTCAACTCCTCCGGTTCCTGTTCGGTTATCTCACCCGTACCGTTACTCCATGGAGCGGCGGGTGCTGGTCGTCGAAGATGACGCCTTCATGGGCGGGCTGCTAGCCGAGATCCTGCGAGGTCGGGGATTCCTCGTAGATCAAGCCACGGACGCCGTGACGGCCATGGAACTGATCGAGAGGAACGACCCCGATGCACTGATCGTGGACTTGGACTTGGGTCATGGCCCGTCGGGGATCGACGTCATCGGCGCTTTGGGTGATCGCTTGAACGAGTTCGGCGTCTTGGTGCTGTCCAACTACCCGACGGCTTCAGCTGTGGTTCCCGGTGCGAGCCTTCCCGATTCCGTTGGCTATCTGCTCAAGCGCAAGTTGTCCGATCCGGACGAAGTGATCAAAGCCTTGGAAGCGGTCTTGAGCGATGCGACGCCGACCAAGGTCAACCGCAGCGAGCTCGTGCCCGAGGAACTGCAGAACATAACGTCTGGGCAGCTCGAACTGCTGCGCTTGATCGCCATGGGTTATTCGAACCACATGATCGCGCAGGAGCGTGGAGTCACCGTACGATCGGTGGAGTCGTTGGCAAATCGCCTCTTCGCGGCATTGGGTCTATCCGCTGATTCACGCAGCAATGCTCGCGTCAAGGCAGCCATGCTCTACGCCCGCACAATGGGAATACCGCGAGCCAGTGGCGCATGAAGATCTGGCGATATTTGCGCACCATCGACTCACCTAGCGCACTGACCTGGCAGACCTGGGCCATCGCCTACGCACCTTCCGTCTCGACGGCTGTGCTGCACGATCGAAACCTGTACGGTGGGACGTTCTTCGAGTGGTTGTTCGTGGCCATCGTCGGTGCGCTGGGCGCCGGTGCAGTGTTGCTGATCGGCCACCTCGTACTGCGCGAACGTCATCCGATCGCTGTGCTGCTCGGAATCTTCTTCCTCGCTGGCTGCGTCCGAGGGATCGGGGTCGGATCGAGTGCCGTCCTCCTGGGCCTGGTACCCGATCCGCAGTTCGAAGTCCGAGCATTGTCCGGAGGAATCCTGGGCGTGTTTTGGTTATCCATCGCCACTTTGATCGTGGATGGGTTCCGTCGTCACCGTGCGAATCGAATTGAGCTAGAGGAACTCGAAGAACGAGGTGAGTTGGAACGTCGGGCAGCTGTCGAGGACCTCGCTCGTCTCAATACGCGTGCACAGATCGATGTGGGTCAGCAGATAGGAGAAATCACGGAAGCATTACACAGGCAGGCATCTGACGCTCCACCTGGGGAACTCGCTTCTATCGCCGAACGCCTGCACGATCTATCCGCACACGTCGTTCGACCCTTGAGTCACCAGGCCGCACTTCCCGAGACCTCATCTCCACCCCCGCCAGTGACGGGGAAACGCCGCGGCTACTCCACGATCTTGCGTGACGCAGTGACGATCGATCCGTTCCGACCGGGATGGACTCTCGCACTGCTACTTCCCTCGATCCTGATGACCGCGGTGCGCGGATACGGCATCGTGCTCGGTGCACTCGGCGCTCTGTGGATCGCCGGGATGGCCGCACTGGTGCTCACCGCGGCCGACAGGATGCTGCGTAGGCACCTTCGCCACCTTCCGTTGACGATCCGGGCGATTGTGGTGATGGTCGTCTGGTTCATCGCCGCTGCCGCATCGGCGATGCCCGTCGCCATTGCGTCAGCGAGGCAACTCGGCCCCGCGGACGCATGGGATGTGTTCGGCATCCCGCTGTTCGCATACGTTCCCGTGATGTGCCTCGGTCTGGCGATCGCCGGGGCGATCACCCAGGCGTGGGCCATGGCCGAGGATTCGCGTCGTTCACGCATCGAGACGCTGACGTGGCAGGCCCAGCGACTCCGTCAGCAGGTGTGGGCCGAGCGCACACGCCTCGGTCGATTCCTACACGGCTCAGTGCAATCGGCACTCACATCGACCGCGCTCTTCATCGATACCAGCATGTCTCGTGGGGAGGATCCATCGATCATCAGTCGACAAGCGGCACTGCGCCTCGAGGACGTTCTCACGACGACCGGAGCCGGCGTGGACGAGACGGCACAGGTCGATGTGTCAGGCGTGCTCGCTCGCGTTGCCCAGGTGTGGTCTCGAGTGGCGAACATTTCGCTGGACGTCGATGACGGCTCTCGACGAGCATGTGCACGCGATTCCACTGCCGCAGAGTCCGTGGTCGAGGTAATTCGCGACAGCATCACGAATGCCATTCGTCACGGAGGTGCTCAATCACTTCAGGTGACCGTCGCCTTGGAATCTGCGGAGATAGTCATGGTCGTTGTAGACGACGGATCATTCACTTCGTCAACGACTAGCGGCCTTGGGACATCGATACTGGACGCAACGTGCGCGAGTTGGAGCCGCGAGCGGTCGGCCACGGGCGGCACGGTCCTCGCGTGTCGCATAAACACGCACAACGATTCGCTCGTGGCCACGCCGAGGGCGTGAGGGCGTTCCGCCGGTCTCGATCAAGCAGCGGCGAGTGGACCGTGATTTATCGCAGTCAGGGATTCGTTCACCTGGAACATCACAGCTCTGATGTCAGAGATGCCGAAGGACGCTAGTCGCGCCGTGTGCTCGGTCAGGTATGCCTGAGCGCTGGCATCGTCGTCGAACAAGTAGATGCCTCCGGATAAACCCTCGGAGGGGTTCTCAGTCCAGATCTTCCAGCGCAGCCCAGACGTTTGACCGATGACCGCAGCGAGACCAGAGAAAGCCGACGCCATCTCATCGCCCCACGGACCCCCGAGCGGGAAATCAATCTGCAGCAAGGTTGCCATGCGTGTCCTCCTCAGCCGGTGTAGTGGGCATCGACGACCGTGAACACCTCGTCGAGGATCGCCAAGCCCTCCTTGGCCTCGGTTTCGGTGACCGTGGCCGGGGGAACGACGTGCATCCGGTTGAAGTTGGTGAACGGCAGCAAACCACGCTTCTTGCACTCCGCGACGAGTTCGGTCATCGCCGGGGACGTGCCGCCGTACGGGGCAAGCGGTTCGCGGGTTGCCTGATCCTTGACCAGGTCCAGCGCCCAGAAAACACCGAGCCCACGAACCTCACCGATCACCTTGTGGCGTGATTGCAGATCGCGCAGGCCCGGGCCGAGGACCTTCTCGCCGATCTCGGCAGCGTTCTCGTTGACCTTCTCCTCCTTCATCGCGTCGATGGACGCGACGATGGAGGCTGCGGCGAGAGGGTGGCCGGAGTAGGTGAGGCCTCCGGGGAACACCCGATCGTCGAACGTCTTCGCGATATCCGCGGAGATGACAACGCCACCCACCGGTACGTAGCCGGAATTCGAACCCTTGGCGAACACGATCAGGTCGGGTTGCGCGGGCCAATTTTGGAATGCGAACCACTTACCGGTACGGGCGAAGCCGGACATCGTTTCGTCGGCGATCCACACGATCTCGTATTTGTCTGCGAGCGCGCGCAGCCCCTCGAGGTAGCCGGGTGGTGGGACCAAGATTCCAGCGGTTCCGACCACGGATTCCAGGATGATCGCGCCGATCGTTCCAGGGCCCTCGAACTGGATGACCTGCTCGAGGTGCTGCAACGCACGTTCGGTCTCCTGCTCGGGGCTGTCCGACCAGAACGGTGAGCGGTAGGGATACGGACCGAAGAAGTGGACGTGCTGCGATGCGTACTCATTCGGCCAACGACGCGGATCACCAGTTGCCGTGATCGCAGCACCGGTGTTGCCGTGGTACGAGCGGTAGGTGGAAAGCACCTTGTGCTTGTGAGTATGGATGCGCGCCATACGGATGGCGTTCTCGACTGCATCAGCTCCGCCATTGGTGAAGAAGACCTTCGCCATGTTCGGGCCAGCAAGTTCGACGATGCGCTGCGCCGCTTCACCGCGCTTGTCGTTCGCGTGTTGCGGTGCGATCGTCGAGAGCTTCGCCGCCTGCTCTTGGATCGCGGCGACGATTTTCGGGTGCTGGTGGCCGATGTTCACGTTCACCAGCTGCGATGAGAAGTCCAGGAACTTGTTGCCGTCGTAGTCCCACACGTACGAGCCCTCAGCAGCCGCAATGCACATCGGATTGAGTGCACCCTGCGCGCTCCAGGAGTGGAACACGTACTCGCGGTCAAGGTCGTAGACGCGCTTGCCTTCAGCGGGGTCGGGGGCATACGACATGGGAGCTCCTTGATGAAATCGCCAGTGAATTGGCTAGTGCGTGAAGCGTAGAGCCGGGGGAATGTTCAGGACAATGTGGGAGGAAATCACATGCCCGCGAATGGGTTCAGCCAGGCCACTTGTGGCATTCGAGTGAAGTCGCGGTCGGCGGAGTAGACCGTTCCGCCGTGCTCCCAAGCAAGCGCCGCTAGATGCACGTCATTGATGATGCTGCCGCCTGACCCGACAGGCGTGAACGCGCGCAGCGCATGCACGTGACGGTTTCCAGGATTGATCACCGACACATTGGGTGATTCGAGCCAGGTCTCCACGATGGACACTGCGGCATCCATTGACAGAGGTTGCTCATAGACAGACGGGCCCGTGGACAAGCGCAGGAATGCGAGGATGGAAGCCCAGGGGATTCCTACAAGTTCATCTCCGGCCAGCGTTGAACGCCACCACTCGAGGGCTTGCCGATGCAGTCGGGAGGTGCCGTTCGTGGCATAGATAAGAACGTTGGCGTCGGGGATGATCACTTCAACTCACGTTCGAGTTGCTCGGTGACTCGAAGAAATCGAACAACCTCAGCATCCTCGCCCAGCGCCTCGGCCTCGTCCGCCGTCATCCGCAGCCGCCCAAGGTCAACCACCGGGGGCTCGATAACAGGGCGGGGCTGACTCGGAGCCAGCCCCCTTCTGACCGCCTCGTTCACCACTTCTTTGAAGGATCGTCCGGTCGCGCGGGCGCGTTCGTTCAGGGCCATGAAGAGATCGTCGTCCAGCGTGAGCGTGGTGCGCATCCCCCCAGGCTAGCCTGTGGACATCAAGGCATCAAACGGCTGAGCAAGACCTCCTTGACCCGCGGCCACTCGTGACTGAGAACCGAGTACATGACGGTGTCGCGAATGGAATCGTCCTGCCGCCGCTGATACATCCGCAGCACGCCCTCTCGCGTGGCACCCATGCGCTCGATCGCCGTCTGACTGCGCAGATTACGGATGTCGGTCTTGAGTTGAACGCGATTCATCCCGCATTCTTCGAACGCCCAGCCCATGAGCAGCAACTTGCACACTGGATTCACCTTCGTGCCCCACACCTGTGGCGCATAGGTGGTGTGTCCGATCTCCACCCGCGCATCGACGATGGACAGATCCAAGAACGACGTCGTCCCGACCACACTCCCCCGTTCGCGAACCGTCCACATCCACCTACCCGCGCTGCGCGCGGTATCGATCACCTGCGCCCATTCGCGCTCCGTTGCTGGACGCCCCTTGACGTGCGTCCAGACTCGGTCGTCATCAAGAATTGCCAAGAGATCACTGGCATCGTCTGTAGTTGAGGGCCTCAGTTCGATGTCCTGAACAGTCAGGACAGCCTGGTCGTTCCATTCCCAACGCGCGTGCGGAACCGGCGCGTCAATCGATGAGGTCATGCACCGAAATGGTCGCGTTGCGATCCTGCCCCACACCGATCGCGCTGATGCGGCAGTTAGATGAGTCCTGCAAGAACTGCACGTAGTTGCGCGCGTTGACCGGCAGATCATCGAGCGTTTGCGCGCCGGAGATGTCTTCGCTCCAGCCCGGGAGGTATTCGTAGATCGGCTTCGCATGGTGGAAGGCGGTCTGGGTTTCGGGGATCTCATCGACGCGCGTGCCGTCGACGTCGTACGCGACGCACACCGGGATCTGCTCGAAGCCGGTCAGCACATCGAGCTTCGTCAAGAAGATGTCTGTCAGCCCGTTCACTCGCGTGGCGAACCGCGCGATGGGTGCATCGAACCAACCGCAACGGCGGTTGCGTCCCGTGGTCACACCGACCTCGCCACCGATGGTGCGCAGCCGCTCACCGTCGTCGTCGAACAACTCGGTGGGGAACGGTCCAGAACCCACGCGCGTGGTGTAGGCCTTGAGAATGCCGATCACGCGTGAGATGCGAGTTGGTCCGATGCCGCTTCCGGTACAAGCACCGCCAGCTGTGGGGTTGCTCGACGTGACGAACGGGTACGTGCCGTGGTCCACGTCGAGCAGCGTTCCCTGACCACCTTCGAGTAGCACGACCTTGTCGTCGTCGAGCGCGTTGTTGAGCAGCAGCGATGTATCAGCAACCATCGGTGCCAGCGGCTCGGCGTACTGCAGCAACTCATCGACGATCGCGTCGACGTCGATCGCACGTCGATTGAAGACCTTGACGAGAACCTGGTTCTTGTTCGTCAACGCGCCCTCAACCTTCTGGCGAAGGATCGACTCGTCGAACAAGTCCTGCACTCGAATACCGATACGCGCGATCTTGTCGCTGTAGGTCGGGCCGATACCGCGTCCTGTAGTCCCGATCTTGCTCTTGCCTAGGAAGCGCTCGGTCACCTTGTCGAGCGTGACGTGGTACGGAGTAATGAGGTGCGCATTCGCGCTGATAACCAACTTGGAGGTGTCCACGCCCTGCTGCTGCAGCCCGGCGATCTCCTCGAGCAGCACCGCGGGGTCGATCACCACGCCGTTGCCGATCACCGGCGTCACTTCCGGGGTGAGGATGCCGCTGGGAAGCAGATGGAGAGCGAACTTCCGATCCCCGATCACCACGGTATGCCCGGCGTTGTTGCCGCCTTGGTAGCGGACTACGTACTCGACACGACCACCGAGGAGATCGGTTGCTTTTCCTTTGCCCTCATCGCCCCACTGGGCGCCGACGAGCACGATTGCAGGCA
>CAZQRR010000052.1:0-3119 GCA_964595675.1 uncultured Rubrivirga sp.
CCCGCAAGATCTTGAACATCCCCGACCTCGCGGTCAGCGGCACCTGCGTGCGCGTGCCAGTCTTCACCGGCCACTCACTTGCCATCAACGCCGAGTTCGCAGCGCCACTGTCCGTCGAGCGCGCAACCGAACTCCTCGAGGGCGCCCCCGGCGTGGTCGTCACCGAAGTTCCCACGCCGCTCATGGCTGCCGGTCAGGATCCGTCCTACGTGGGTCGTATCCGTCAGGACTCGAGCGTCCCCGACGGCAGGGGACTCGCACTGTTCGTCAGTGGCGACAACCTGCGCAAGGGCGCAGCGCTCAACGCAGTGCAGATAGCCGAACTGCTGTTGCGTCGCTTTCAGTAACCGAAGACCTCGTAGTCGCGCGCGTAGATCGACCGCACGCGATCGCGTATCTCCGGTGTGAAGTACTCCTCGACCTTCGCTGAGGCCCCGGTTGAGTTGCGGCAATAGAACGTCTCGTGCAGGTCGGTAATCCCGGTCAGTTCGCTCACCCGGTTCCACGATGCGTCCAAGTTCTCCAGGTGGATGGCGTCGTCGTAATCCACGATTTCCCAACCCACGTGGTCGGCCTGCCGGCGCCAGTGCGGATCCTGCTCGCGGGAATCCTGCGCTGCAATCACGTCCAAGAACTGCGAGAACGTGATGTCCGATGCTGGGATTCCCAGCGCACTAACGATCGACTCGCTTTGCTTCAACCCTTGACCGATCTTCTCCAAGTACGCCGACAGCACCCGCGACGCCGGATCACGCACCACCGTGAAGCGTCGATACGCTGCCGACGTCAGCGCGTCCTCGAGCATGTCCGAGGGCAACTGGAACGGCTTGATGAACGGCGTTGCGTTGATGCGGTTGTGCGGTGCGTCCTGCACCCGCTGCACCAAGCCGGGTCCCTTGCGCGCTGCCTCCAGGCCGCCGAGCGTGGCCTTCATGGTTCCGCACCCGGCTTTGGGCACCTCGACGTACACGTACCTATTCACCAGGGAGATGTGCGTGTGCATATTCACCGAGCGCCAACCCAGGGACTTCACGTATTCCCGGGTGACGGGGCCGAGATCCGCGCGCGAGGGACGCAGGTCGGGGATGCTCACCGGACCTCCTCACAAGTTCGATGGGGCAAGAGCCGAAGGCTCCTGCCCCATCAGCGTCGGGGTGGCGGGATTTGAACCCACGACCTCTTCGTCCCGAACGAAGCGCGCTACCAAGCTGCGCCACACCCCGAGTGCCCGATGAGTGCCCTACGGGCCCACGGAGTCTAGCCGACGATGGTCGCGGCCTGATGGGCTCGTCAGCTGGAGTGAGTTAACGTCAATAGCGTCGCCTCAGGCGGGCAGGCGAACCGGAACGGCGCGTAGGGAGAGGTGCCTAGGCCGGCGCTCACATGCAGTGCGCTGCCTCGATGTTCACTCAGTCCGCGGGCGCGAGTGGTATCCAGATCGCAGTTGGTGACCAGCGCGCCGTAACCGGGAACGCGGAGTTGTCCGCCGTGGGTGTGCCCGGCCATGATCAAGTGGGCGCCATCTTCGGCCATCGGATTCAGCACGCGCAGATATGGAGCGTGCGCAACCGCGAGGGCGAGATCGGCGCCGGGGTCGAAGGCGCCGGAGACGTCGTCGTACTTGTCTCTTCCAATATGCGGATCATCCACGCCGCGAATATCGATCTCGCGGCCATCGGCCTTTAGTCGGGACTTGGCGTTTGACAGATCAAGCCAGCCTCCGGCGGTGAGCCCGGCAACTAGGTCCTGCCACGGCAGCATCGGGCGATTGGGTTGCAGGCCCGAAGGTCCTTGCAGGTAGCGCGCGGGGTTGATGGGTTTGGGAGCGTAGTAATCGTTACTGCCGAGCACGAACGCACCGGGGATGTCGAACAGCGGCTCGAGGGTGTCGACGACCTCGGGGATGGCGTCTTCATGCGAGAGGAAATCACCGGTGGCGATCACCGCATCGGGCTGCAGTTCGCGCAGACTCGACACCCACGCGCGCTTCTTCGGCTGCCCGGGAACCAGGTGCAGATCGGACAGATGCAGCACCCGCAGATCGGGTTGCTGCGAAGGAAGGACAGGTACGGTGGCTCGCCGCAGGGTGAACCGCTGAGACTCCCAGCGCGCGTAGGCCAACGCGCCGAGGCTTAGTAGGGCGGCAGAGGCGAGCAGCCGTCCGCTTGAGTTCATCTGACCATGATCGCACGGGCGTGGTCGGTGGCCGGTGGCAAGATGCGCTGCATGGCTGAATTGAAGGATCGTCTGCAGGCGGATCTCACCGCGTCCATCAAGGCGCGCGATGAGGTGAGGTCCGGAACCATCCGCATGGTGCTCGCGGCGATCACCACCGAGGAAGTCTCCGGCAAGGAGGCCCGCGAGTTGACAGACGACGACGTCGTGACCGTCTTGGGGCGCGAAGCGAAGAAACGGCGCGAGGCAGCCGAGGCGTACGACCAAGCCGGTCGCGTCGAACTCGCAGATAAGGAGCGTGCCGAGCTCGCGATCATCGATGCGTATCTCCCTGAGCAGATGTCCGAGGACGAGGTACGCGCCATCGTGGAAGCGGCAGTCGCCGAGGTTGCCGCCTCCGGTGCGGAAGGTGGCAAGGCGATGGGTGCGGTCATGAAGATCGTGCAGCCCAAGGTGAAGGGTCGTGCCGATGGCGGTCAAGTGGCCGCGTTGGTGAAGTCTGCTCTCGGTATGTAACAGGGGGCTGTAGTTGTCTGTTCGTTAGCCGACGGGGACTACCTGCGCGGGGATTTCCTCGAGCCCCGGTTGATCGGGTGCGTCGCCTGCTTCATTGACCGTCAAGGTGATGACGGTTCCGACCGGCATCGATGCTCCGGCCGCGATGGACTGCGCGATCACCGCACCGTCGGGAGCACCCGGATCGGCAGCGGACGCGATGCTGACGAGGAATCCAGCGCGCTCCATGATGGTGGTCGCATCACCCAGCGGTGCACCACGACTTTCTGGGACGGCGTTGAAGCCGGTGGATATCGTCACGTTCACCGCGGTGTTGGGGATGGCTGTTCCACCTGCGGCGGGACTTTGCGACACGACCAGACCGGCAGGCAGTGGAGAATCCACCTGGGTGATGTCTCCGAGGCGCATGCCCACCTGCTCGAGTTGCG
>CAZQRR010000052.1:3219-11669 GCA_964595675.1 uncultured Rubrivirga sp.
GGAGAATCCACCTGGGTGATGTCTCCGAGGCGCATGCCCACCTGCTCGAGTTGCGCGAGCACCTCCGCGGTGGTGGCGAGGTTCGACAGGTCCGGAACCTCGTTCACGGTGAAGACGCTGGTCGGCAGACCGGTGTCCAGGATGAACTGCTCGATCGGTTTATCGGCGAGCGCGGCTTCCATGCTCGCCTTCCAGATCGGACCGGGCAGCGTCCCGCCGAAGACTTGGCGGTAGTAGGTGCCGTTGATCGTGACGTCCTTCAGTGGATGCGCGAAACCACCGCGAGGGTCTCCCACCCACACGGCTGCCGCGACCTGCGGTGTGTAGCCAGCGAACCAGACGGCTGCGGAGTCGTTGGTGGTGCCGGTCTTGCCTGCTGCGGGACGCTCGCCGAGCGACATCCTCGAGCCGGTGCGTCCTGAGATCGGTCCGTCGACAACTCCGATGAGCATCTCGGTAACAGTGTCCGCAACGGGACGGTCGATTACCTGGGTGCAGTCCTCGCCGGGAACGGGAAGTCGCTTCTGCTCGCGATCGCGCACTTCCAGGATGCTGCGCGGCTTGCAGTACTCGCCGTGCGCGGCGAACGTTGCGTAGGCATTCGCCATGGCGAGCGGGGAAACTTCCGCGCTACCGAGCGTGAGCGATGGAACCCGAGGAAGAGATTCGCCGCTGCCGGTGAAGACACCCATCGCCTCGGCAATCTCAGCCGGCCGACAGATGCCCGTGCGCTCCATCAGCGCCATGAAGTAGGTGTTGGTCGAGAATGCGGTCGCCTGCGCCATGTTCAACGTGCCACCGGCAGTGGAGTTTCGAACCGTGACGGGCGGATACGGAACACCGGTATCGCAGTTCACGAAGCCTTCGAAGGTTGCCGGGCTCGGGGCGTTGATCGGCTCGTACGGCGAGATGCCCGCTTCGAGCGCAGCGGCGAGGGTGAAGATCTTGAAGGTCGACCCGGACTGCATGCCGATCGTGCCGCCCATCGATCGATCGGTGTTGTAGTTGTACGTGGTCTTGCCGGCACCGGAGGTTCCCCACTCACGGTTCTGGGTCATGGCGATGATGTTGCCGGTTCCCGGTTCGATCATGGTGATCGCGGCAGCTTTGCGGCTCTCATCGGTGGGTGGAATGAACTCATTCACCGCGTCGGTGGCAGCCGTTTGCACCTTGGGGTCGAGCGTGGTGCGGATCGTGTAACCACCACGACGCAGGAACGCCTCGCGCTCCTCGGGGGTCTCACCGAACTCCTCACTCGTGAGGATGGTCTGCAGGACGTAATCGCAGAAGAAGGGCGCGTAGGACGAAGTGCAGCCGTTGGAGGTGCGGGTGGGGTTCAGGACCTGCTCCATCGGGACCGACGTTGCCCGTTCGGCTTGGTCGCGTGAGATGTAGCCGAGTTGCGCCATGCGGTTGATGATCAGGTTACGGCGCTGCGTGGCGTTGTCTGGATTGCGCAGTGGGTCGTATGCGGTGGGGCCTTTGACGATTCCCGCGAGGGTCGCGGCTTCCGTGAGGTTCAACTCGGACGCCGGTTTGGAGAAGTAGCGACGTGCGGCTGCCTCCACGCCGTATGCACCCGACCCGAAGTACGCGATGTTGAGGTAACGGGCGAGGATCTCGCCTTTGCTGAACCGCTTCTCCAGTGCGAGAGCGAGCCGCGCCTCGCGGATCTTGCGAGTGAAACTGTCGCCTCGGGCAGCTTCGAGCTCTTCGGCGGACGTCGCCTGGTTCACCAGGACGTTCTTTATGTATTGCATTGTCAGAGTTGACGAACCCTGTTCGATCCCGCCGGCCGTGGTATTGCGCGCTAGTGCACGAACCACACCGCGTGCGTCGACTCCGTTGTGATCGAGGAAGCGCGCATCCTCGATCGCCACGATCGCCTGCCGCATGACCGGAGAGATGCTCTCGAGTGGAACCTCGACCCGGTTCTGGTAGTACAGCGTGGCCAGCAGGGAGCCGTCGGCAGCGAGGATCGCGGATCGTTCGGGGAGTGGTGGCGTAGTGAGGGCGTCGGGCAGTGATTCGAACTCCGTCACCACATCCCTGGTGACCACCCCGGCTGCGCCGGCGAAAGGCACGAGCATCAGGCCCACGATCACTCCGGCCAGGATCGACCCCAGGACGAAACCACCGATGCGCCCCAGCGCCTTACCCGGCGTGAGGTGCTTATCGGGGGAATGCACGGTCATGGGACGTCCAGGGTAAGTGGGGAGGTTCCTTGGGGGCGGACTCCGCACCGGTCAGTGATCGTTTTGCGGCCTTCAAGGGCCCGATTTCGCGCCACGTATCGCGCCACACATGGGGCAACGAAACGCGTCGTGTGTCGCAGTTGTGTCACACCGACATCCGGATGCCGTCGCCTCGTGTCCCATAGGCGGTTGGTTCCCCCTGAAACGGTGGCCCGGTGATTTATCTAGTTGTTATTAACTATTGATAGTCACCTATTTCGAACCTAGCCTTGCCGAGCAGGCGCGCGTACCGTCCCGCGCACCATCAGCCCGGAACTAGCTGTAGGAGGAACCGACGTGTCGTTGGACAGCGACTGGGCCGCGCGAGCGGCGTGCCGGAGCAGCGATCCAGACTCGCTCTTCGTTCAAGGGGCCGCGCAGAACCGGGCTAAGGCCATCTGCATGGGATGCGATGTCCGCACCGAGTGCTTGGCGGACGCGCTCGACAACCGCGTGGAGTTCGGGGTGTGGGGTGGCATGACGGAGCGGGAACGGCGCGCACTGCTTCGCCGGCGTCCGCACGTGACGTCCTGGCGGAACCTGTTGGAAACGGCGCAGACCGAGTATGAGCGCCGCGCGATCTTCGCACCTAGTCGCGCTTCCTGACACGCGCACGTTCTCAGCTGAACTCAGACCAGTTTCCCGAGCGCGAGAAGATCGCCGATTTCGCGCAGTCCCTCCAGATCGTGGACGTCCTCGGCGAGAGCCGGAACCTGGGCCAGTGGAACGCCCGGATGCGCACCGGTGAATCGCTCGGTCACCCGGTGTTGGCGCTCGCGCTCACGTAGACGATTGGCGTGCAGTTCCAGCAACCGCGCGGTGATCGGCGCCTGGCTGTTATCAGGGTTCGATGAATCCAGCTCCAAACGCTCTGCGGCTGCGGCGGCAGTTTCGGCGGACATCAAACCCTGGTCCACCGCCTGGACGCGGTTGACGATCAGACCTCCGAGGGGCATGTCCTCATCTCGGAGTCTCTCGACGAAGTACGAAGCCTCCCGGAGCGCATCGGGTTCAGGCGCGGCAACCACCAGGAACGCGGTATTGCGTTCCTGCAGCAACGCGAAAGTCTTGTCGGCTCGCTCCCGGAATCCGCCGAAAGTTGTGTCGATGGCCGCAACGAAAGTGCCCACATCGGTAAGCACCTGGGCACCCAGGATCTTGCCGAGCACCCCGGTGAAGATCCCGAAACCCGCTGCAGCCAATCGGCCCAATCCGCGTCCGGCGCCGCGTGCTGGTGCAGTGAGTATTCGAATGAACCGTCCATCGAGGAACGATCCGAGCCGAGCAGGCGCATCCAGGAAGTCGAGGGCGCTGCGCGATGGGGGCGTATCCACGACGATCAAGTCCCAGGGCGCGTCCTGCTGAGCGTGTAGTTGACCTAGCTTCTCCATCGCCATGTATTCCTGCGTACCGGCGAACGACGACGAAAGCGCCTGATAGAACGGGTTCTTGAGAATCTGCTCGGCTCGTTCAGGATCCGCATGCGCTTCGACCACTTCGTCGAACGTCCGCTTCATATCGAGCATCATCGCGTGCAGCGATCCCGGTCCGTCGACGTCCGGCACCAGCCGAGGGGTGTTGTCCAGCTCACTCAATCCCATCGCCTGTGCGAGTCGACGCGCTGGATCGATGGTGAGGACGCATACATCGCGTCCACGCTCTGCAGCTCGGAGCGCCAAAGCGGCCGCACTCGTCGTCTTGCCTACTCCCCCGGATCCGGTGCAGACCACGATGGAGATCGACCGATCATCGAGGATCGAATCGACATCCAACGCAGGAGTTGTCATCAGCGAACACCCTGCTCGCTGAGAAGTCCGGCGAGGTCGTACAGGCTGCTGAGATCGATGCCACCTGGCAGAAGCGGGAGCTGCAGAACGGGAACGGTCAGATCGTTCAACCTCGCCAACTCCCGTCGCTCGAGTTCAACGCGGCGAGCGTGGTCGTGTCCCTCGGCAGCTAGCACGTCGGCGATCGCGGCTGTGTTGCCGGTGATCCCCGCAGCCACAAGTTGATCCGCAATCGCATTCAAAGGCAGTGCATCACGAAGTGCAAGATCTATCTCGTCATCATCGAGCATGGGTGGTCGCGTCATGTTCACGATCACGCCGCCCACGGGCAGACCGGCATCACGGAGCTCCTCGATCCCGTCGATGGTCTCCTGGATGGGCATCTCCTCTAACAAAGTGACGAGGTGAACCGCGGTTCTCGGCGATGCGATGACGCTCATCACCAGGTCTGCGTGGTTTCGGATGGGTCCGACCTTCGCGAGGCCGGACACCTCGCTGTTCACGTTCAGGAAGCGGGTGATCCGACCGGTGGGAGGTGCGTCCAGGACGACAGCGTCGTAGGCATCCGAAGAACCCTTGTCGGAGCGGCGAACCACCTCACACGCCTTGCCGGTGAGCAGCACATCCCGCAGGCCAGGTGCGATGGTCGTGGCGAAATCGATGGCTCCCATTCGGCGCAATGCGGAGCCGGCTCGGCGCAGGTTGTAGAAGATCTCCAGGTAGTCCAGCAGTGCGTCTTCGGGGTCCACAGCAAGAGCCCAGACTTCGCCCCCGCCGGGTGCGATGGCTACGCGTCGCTCTTCGTAGGGCAGCGGAGGGACGTCGAAGAGTTGGGCGATGCCCTGACGGCCCTCGACCTCCATCAACAACGTCCGCCGGCCCTCGCGCGCCAAAGCCATAGCCAATGCGGCCGCGACGGTCGTCTTGCCAGTGCCACCTTTGCCCGAGACCACATGCATGGCCACTCCCGGCCACAGCAGTTCGGACATCGCTCCAGCCTATTGCGCTTGTCGGAGGAATGACCTGGAAGGACGTCCTCTGTTCGACGGGCTACTCTGGCGCGCATGACGACATGGGAGTACGCGACGGTTCCGCTGCTGATTCACGCGACGAAGCAGATTCTCGATACATGGGGTCAAGACGGCTGGGAACTGGTGCAGGTGGTTCCTGGACCGAATGCGGAGAACATGGTGGCTTATCTGAAGCGACCTATCGAGGGGTGAATTGTTCATGACGGCAAGTGCTCGCTTGGCTGAACTGGGAATCACGCTGCCGCCGGTTGTCGCACCTGTGGCGTCCTACGTACCCGCGGTTCGTAGCGGCGCGTTCGTCTACACCGCGGGACAACTTCCGGTCGTGGATGGCGAGATGCTGGCAATCGGCAAGGTCGGTTCCACCGTCAGTGAGGAGCTGGCGCGCGAGTGTGCTCGTGCGTGTGCGTTGAATGCACTCGCTGCCGTCGTTTCGGTGGTGGGAGACATCGATCGCATCGAGCGCATCGTGAAGGTGGTCGGCTTCGTTGCCAGCGGCCCGGATTTCGTCGGACAGCCCGCTGTGGTCAACGGGGCGAGCGATGTGCTTGGGGAGATCTTCGGCGATGCGGGCGCCCATGCGCGCTCCGCAGTAGGTGTTTCGGCACTTCCCAAGGATGCGCCGGTAGAGGTCGAGATGATCGTCGAGGTCTCTTCCTGACGCTCGATCATCGCGACCGGTGGGCCTCCCTGCACGCAAGGGATGGTCGTTGGGTTCCCCCGGAGCCGCGGCCGGCCGCGACCATGGTGTTGCAACGAGATGGTCGGGTCCTGCTCTTGAAGCGCAGTCCCACAATGGCCTTCGCTCCGGGCATGCACGTCTTTCCCGGTGGCGGCGTTGCAGATATCGACCTACGAACGGAAGATCCGCTACGAGCCTGCGCCATACGCGAGACCTTCGAAGAGGTGGCGATCGAGGTCGCTCACTGCGTGTTGTTCGATCGTTGGATCACGCCCGAAGTCGAAGAACGTCGCTATGACGTCTCGTTCTACCTTGCCGACGTCGAGTCCGAGGGTCGGCTCTCCACGACGGAGGCCGAGGACCTTCTATGGATCGAGCCTGCTGCGGCTACAGCCGCCCACGACCGCGGGCTGTTTCCGATGCTCCGACCCACGTACATCGTCCTGGACCAGTTGAGCAGCGGACGCATAACCGAGGACCCATCACGTGTGGTCCCCAAACTTCCGCGGGCACGAGCCGATGGCCTATGGGATGTAATCGATGCGAGTTCGGGGCGCGTTCTGTTGACCACGACTGCTGGTCCGACCATCGCCGAAGTCGATGGTCGCGCTATGGAGCCTGGGAAGTGAGGTCGTGAAGTGAGGTCATCCACATGAGTGGGCGCGTGCTCGTAGGCGACGGATCCGACTGGACCGGTGGCGACGTCTCCACGTTGGCAACGTGCGTACTAGCCCCGAATCCATCGGCATGGACCTTGGATGGCACGAACACCTGGGTCGTGGGGGCACCGGACGGGGAATGCGTTGTCATCGATCCCGGACCACTCGCTGGCGGTCACGAAGCTGCGATCCTCGCTGCCATCGAACAGCGAAACGGTCGTGTTACCAACGTGCTGCTCACCCACGGACATCACGATCACTCCGAGGGAGCCGTTGATCTCGCGAACCTCCTGCGCGTTCCTCTGCGCGCCTGGGATCGCGCACGAATGGGAGCCCTGCGGGATTCAGCGGATCGGCTCGCCGACCAAGAACGCTTGGAGATCAATGGTGCCGATCTCGTCGTCATCGCAACTCCCGGTCACAGTTCCGACAGCGTCTGCTTCGTGGCGGGGAAGGCGATCCTCACGGGCGACACGGTGCTTGGTCGAGGTACTTCGGTCGTCGCGCACCCCGATGGTCGCTTATCTGAGTACCTGTCGAGCCTGCAACAACTCTCACGACTGTGCACCGACGCTGGCATCGATCAGTTGCTGCCAGGTCACGGCCCGGTGATCGACGACCCGCGAAAGGTCGTGGACTACTACCTGTCCCATCGTCACGAGCGCTTGGAACAGGTTCGGGCCGCGATGGCGGGGGGAGCCACAACGGTTTCCGAGGTAGTCGATCGTGTCTATTCCGACATTCCTCCGGAGGTGCGCCCGGCGGCCGAAGCGACCGTTGCCGCGCAGTTGTTGTATCTGGAAGGTGACGCTGTCGATTAAGCGCCGAGGATCAAGTGCTGCGGATTAGCGGGCTCGCTTGCCCATCCGCTCCACGTCAGTGATGAGCACCTGGCGCGACTCCAACTTGATCCAGCCGCGGTGCCCGAACTCGGCCAGCGCCTTATTCACGGTCTCCCGTGATGCACCGACGAGTTGAGCGAGTTCCTCCTGGGTCATGTCGTGGGTGACGAGCAAGCCCTCCGGTGTGAGTGTGCCGAACTTCTCACCCAATTCCATGAGTGCCTTGGCAACGCGGCCGGGGACGTCGGAGAAGACGAGATCGGCCATGGCCTCGTTAGTTCGACGCAGACGACGCGCGAGGGCTTGGAGGAGAGCGGCGGCAACCTCGGGACGCCCTTCGAGCAGAGGCATCAATTGCTCGTTGCCGAGCGCGAGCACTGTGGCCTCGGTCAACGCGGTGGCGGTGGAGGTGCGAAGTCCCGGATCGAAAAGGCTCAATTCACCGAACATCTCGCCGGGGCCGAGGATTGCCATCAAGGACTCTCGACCGTCGGGGGATCCGTGACCGAGTTTCACCTTGCCGTCGAGGATCAAGTACAGGTGGTCGCCCGGTTCGCCCTCTCGGAACAGTTCCTGACCCTTGGCAACGCGGATCTCCTGGAGCGACGCCCGCAGCGCTTCAGCGCCTTGGGGATCCAAGGCGGAGAACAGCGGCGTATTGGCCAGTGCGTCGTCCACGAACCTGCCTTCCGATCCTCGGGTGGTGAACACCCCCTAGGGCAGGTTAGCGGAGCGGTGCCGTCCACTAATCCGCATACCCTGGAGGGGTGCCACGCGGAGAACTACGTCAGCCCGACCGCCAGCGGGCTCGCGCGATCTTCCGTGTCCTGGCGAAGACGTACCCCGACGCTCACTGCGAACTCGACTTCGAAACACCACTTCAGTTGCTCGTCGCAACCATCCTCAGTGCCCAATGCACCGACCAACGCGTCAACAAGGTCACTCCCGCTCTGTTCGCCGCCTTTCCCGAAGCATCTGACTACGCAGCCGCTGATCGGGAAGAACTGGAGACACTCATCGCTCCCACGGGCTTCTTCCGTCAGAAGGCGCAGACCATCCAGCAGTTGGGGCAACGGTTGTGCGATGACTATGCGGGTGAGGTTCCTGCCGACCTCGATGCGCTGGTGAGTTTGCCCGGTGTTGGTCGTAAGACGGCGAATGTGGTTCTCGGCAACGCTTTCGGAATCCCGGGGATCACCGTCGACACGCATTTCG
>CAZQRR010000053.1:0-11429 GCA_964595675.1 uncultured Rubrivirga sp.
TTTGCACGAAGTTGATGACGTCGCCGCCCTCACCGCAGCCGAAGCAGTACCACATTCCACGACTGGGGGTCACATGGAAACTCGGGCTGCGCTCGTCATGGAATGGGCACAAGCCCTTCAGGCTGCCGCCTCCAGCCGACTTCAAGGTGACGTATTCGCGCACCACCTCGTCGATACGGGCACGTTCACGAACGAGGGCCACATCCTCGTCTCGAATCCGCCCGGCCATGTCCGAATACTAGGTTCGACCCACTACCTCGCCCGATTGCGGCGACCTCACCGCACCAGGCGCTTATGCCAATGCACGATGCTCACGTCCGTGAGGCTGGCCACCTGGTCGATCACCACCCGGAATCGCTCTGCGTCGGTTGTTGCTGCCAGGTACGTGGGCCGGAGCCATGCCTCGAGGGATCGGCCCTCGTCGAGGGTCAGGGCGTGGACGAGTTCGGCGATCATCTCCCGCTGCCGGGCGTATTCGCCGGATGCACCCTCTCGATTCATCACGTATTTCACGGTGATCGCCTTCATCACCGCAACCTCCTGGCGCACCTCATCGGGAACGATGAGTTCGGCGCCATAGCGGGTCAGCGGACCATCGCCATAGGCCATCTGCGTGGCGATCTGCGCGGTCACGCAGAAACGACCGATCAGGTAGCTCGTGAAGCGTTTGAGTTCGACCATGTCGCGGTGCGATCCGGTGAATCCCCGAGGCCAGTAGTCCAGACCGCGCAGTCGATCAAGCGCGGACTGCAATTCCTCCGGTGAGGCTTCGGGGAGATATCGCTCGTGCGCGATCGTCACGATCTCATCGCGTACCGCGGCCTGACCGAGCCATTCGGGTTCCACGAGGCCGACATGCACGGCGTCCTCGACGTCGTGCACCGAGTACGCGACATCGTCGCTCCAGTCCATGACCTGTTCTTCCAAGCACGTTCGCTCACCGGGGGCGCCGTCACGCAGCCACGCGAACACTGCGGCGTCGTCGAGGTAGTAGCCGAACTTTGTCTCCTGACCCCGGCCGCCGAGGCCACGTGGCCATGGGTACTTGCAGGAAGCATCCAGACACGCGCGGGTCAGGTTCAGCCCGACGCTTCGGTCGAGGTCGACGTCGTAGACCTTCGCTTCCAAGCGTGTCAGCACCCGGAGAGTCTGCGCATTGCCTTCGAATCCACCGATCGAATCGGCCAGACGATTGAGTTCTTCCTCGCCGTTGTGACCGAACGGTGGATGGCCGAGGTCATGCGCCAGCCCGGCGACTTCCACCACATCCGGATCACACCCGAGTGCCTCACCGAGTTCACGGGCGATCTGCGCCACTTCGAGCGTATGGGTCAAGCGGGTACGCGGGAAGTCGGCTTGTCCGGCCACCATCACCTGGGTCTTGGCTGCTAGTCGGCGAAGGGCCGATGAGTGCAGCACCCGGGCGCGGTCGCGTGCATAGGGACTGCGGACGCCCTCCTTGATCGGTTCGACCACCAGGCGAGCAGCGTCGGCTGCGGTGTAACCAGGGATCTCACGTGAGGACGCCACGTGACGACAGTAGCGATCCGACAGCCGCGAGAGCGGGTATCGGTCAGCCCGGGATGATCGTCGGCAATGTCCAGCGGGTTATCGCGTGATGCCGCAGCAGCGCCGCAACCTCCCTGCCCACATAGTCCGAGGTCAAGGAGACGTTCGAGCCGTGGTCGGTCGGTGAGATGTGCGCGTCGATGCCCAGCCCGCTTGCAGTGGCCTGCGCCCGCGCCGCGTGCGCAGGGTCGGTGACGATCGTTGCCGACACCCAACCGAGGTCACGCATCACCGATGCCACCACGCTAAGCGGACCGACTGTGTCCGCGCCAGCATCGAAGGTGACGACGTCGGCTGCGGGCACTCCGCGCACTTGCAGGGCCTGGCGGGTCAGTTCGTGTGTTCGCGGAGGTCCGGTGATCACCACCACGGGAGCAACACCGTCGCGATACAACGCGGCGGCGTGATCGATGCGGGCGGCCCGCGTGGCTTCAGGGTCACCCCAGACGCGTCCCGGGTCCAACACGACGATCGCCTGGCTGGGACTTCGGTCGTCGAGTTGGGACGCCACCACCACTTGAACGGTCGCACCGACGGGGATCATCAATACGAGCACGAAGACCAGGGTCAAGATGACGGTGCTGGCGGCCCGTGCCGAGCCCGGGAACCACCTCGAGGGGGTGCGACCGGGGTGAAGTGTCGGCACCGGGGACAGTCGGGATACCGGGCGCGCGACGGGAGGACGGTCGAGCGCAGGGGAAGCCACGGCGCAATAGTCACATGAGTCACACCCGTTTCAGGGCTCCCACTCCGACCATCCGCGAACGGTTAGCGGGTGTCGCTGCCCTGTCCGCCGGCTCGCTCGATGGCCGATCGGCCCGCCTCCAACCGAGCGACCGGTACTCGAAACGGCGAGCACGAGACGTAATCCAGCCCGACCTCGTCGAAGAAGTGCACCGAGTCCGGATCACCGCCGTGTTCCCCGCACACCCCGCAGTGCAGCCCGGGCCGAGTTGCCCGGCCCTTAGCGACGGCCATCCGAACCAATTCCCCTACTCCCTGACGGTCGATTGACTCGAACGGCGAAACCGAGAAGATCCCCATCTCCAGGTAGGGACTGAAGAAGGCCGCCTCGACGTCGTCGCGGCTGAATCCCCACGTGGTCTGGGTGAGGTCGTTGGTTCCGAACGAGAAGAACTCCGCTGATTCGGCGATGCGATCTGCAGTGAGCGCGGCCCGCGGCAACTCGATCATGGTGCCGATCGCGAAGCCGAGTGGACATCCGTTCTTCTCTTCGACTTCTGCGAGCACGCGTTCGGCTTCGGCCCGGGTGAACTCGAACTCCGCTGCCGTGGCGACCAGCGGGATCATGATCTCGGCGCGAGGGTCCTTGCCTTGCGACCTGAGACCACAGGCCGCCTCGGCGATCGCGCGCACTTGGAGTGCGAAAAGGCCGGGAAGCACCAACCCCAATCGAACGCCACGAAGCCCCAACATCGGGTTCTGCTCGGCGAGGCGATTCACCTCATGCAGGACCGCGACCTTGGCCTCGTCGACCTCTCCGCGTTCCTTGTCAAGAGCGACTTCCACCGCGAGTTCAGTGCGATCGGGCAAGAACTCGTGCAGCGGCGGATCGATCAAGCGGATCGTGACGGGCAGACCGTCCATGGCGTCGAGCACATCGGTGAAGTCGGCGATTTGCAATGGCAGCAAGGCAGCCAGCGCGGCCTCGCGTTCCTCATCGGTGCTCGCGAGGATCAACTTCTCCACATACTTCTTGTGTTCACCGAGGAACATGTGTTCGGTACGAAGCAGACCGATGCCCTGGGCACCCATGCGTCGAGCGCGGGCGGCATCGGGGCCGGTATCGGCGTTGGTTCGAACACCCAACCGCCGCTTGTCGTCCGCGTGGCGCATGATCCGATCGACCGCCCTCACCAGATCCGCGGTGGCGTCATCCACCTCCGCGATCGCTGCGTCCAGTCCATCCTCGAAATAGCGGACCACGGGGCTTTGCACCACCGACACCTCCCCGAGGAATACCTCGCCGGTGCTGCCGTCGATGGAGATGACGTCCCCTTCGGTGAGTTGCCTGTCCCCCACCCTCATGACCTTGTCGGCGGAGCGAACTTCGATGGTCTCCGCACCACACACGGCGGTCTTGCCCATTCCCCGGGCTACGACCGCAGCGTGTGACGTCTTGCCACCGCGACTCGTGAGGATGCCGGTTGCCGCGACCATGCCACCAAGATCATCCGGATTCGTCTCGCGGCGCACCAAGATCACGTCCTCCCCGCGGGCTGTCCATGCGACTGCGGTGGCCGAGTCGAAGACCACCTTGCCCACAGCAGCACCCGGCGAGGCATTGGTGCCCTTCGCCAGCAGTTCGCGATCGGAATCACCTGCAAACTGCGGGAACATCAACTGCGCGAGTTGCGCGCCGGTCACGCGCTCCACGGCCTCGTCCATCGAGATCACACCCTCGTCCACGAGTTGGATCGCGATCCGAAACGCTGCACCGGCAGTTCGCTTCCCCACTCGGGTCTGCAGCATCCACAGCTTTCGTCTCTCGATGGTGAACTCGATGTCGCAGATATCACGGTAATGCGATTCGAGAGTGTCCATGATCGACATCAGTTCGTCGTACGCCGGCTTGTCGAGTTGCTCGAGATCGTGCAGGGAAAGCGTGTTGCGAATACCCGAAACGACGTCCTCACCTTGCGCATCGGGAAGGTAGTCGCCGTAGACACCCTTCTCACCAGAGCCCGGATCGCGGGTGAACGCAACACCGGTCCCCGAACCCTCGCCTACGTTGCCGAATGCCATCGCCTGCACGTTCACCGCCGTGCCGAGGTCCTCGGGGATCCGTTCGCGGCGCCGGTACAACACTGCCCGCTCGGTGTTCCACGAGTCGAACACCGCTCGAACCGCACGCATGAGTTGCTCATGCGGATCTTGCGGGAACGGCGCACCGGACTCCCGTTCGATCACTGCCTTGAAATCACCGACAAGTTCCGTCAACTGCTCGGGCGAGAGTTCGACATCGGTTGCTACGCCGGCGGATCGCTTCGCCGCATCTAGCCGCGATTCGAATTCCTCACCGTTGATGCCCAGTACCGTCTTGCCGAACATCTGGAGCAACCGCCGATATGCATCCCATGCGAACCGCGGATCTTCCGCGACCTGCGCAAGGCCTTGGACACTGGAGTCATTCAAGCCGATGTTGAGGACAGTCTCCATCATCCCGGGCATCGAGAAACGTGCTCCCGAACGCACCGATACCAAGAGCGGATCGAGTGGATCACCCAGACGCCTGCCCATCGACTCCTCGAGGTTCGCCACGTGCGTGGCGATCTCGGCCTCGAGGCCGTCGGGGTTGTTGCCGTTGACCAGATAGTGACGACACGCTTCGGTGGTGATGGTGAAGCCCGGCGGCACGGGCAGACCCAGAGAGGTCATCTCGGCGAGGTTGGCCCCCTTGCCGCCGAGTAGATCGGCCATTGAACGGTTGCCATCACGGAAGTCGTAGACGTACATGACCCAAGGGCACACCATGCAAACGTTTCAAAGCCACCCCATCGGGGAGATGTTCCGATCTATGCCGGTGATCTGGCACACATCGGGACCTAGGTCCTGCCCACGCTTACATGCCAACTCGCAGGGTCACCGGCTTCAGCCGCCGCTCACGGACAATTCCGCATCGGCCACTACGCAGGCGGACTCGGCGTCGATGAACGGGCTATCCAGCCAACCCTCGGGCAACGTAGGCGCCCGACCTCCCGAGGTTCGACCTCGGGGCCCAGAGCCGACGTCGTGGTTGAAGTCCTGATCGCCATCGATCTGCGCCAGCAGAGAGTCCAATTCCGCGAGCGTGGCCACGGTGCCCAGCGATTGGCGAATTGGTTGCGGCACCCGAAACCCCTTCAGGTACCAGGCCATGTGCTTGCGGATGTCCCGGCAGCCCTTGACCTCGCCGTAGTCAGCGCACAGCAATTCCGCGTGCCGGCGCAGCGTGCGCAGCACCTCGTCGAGTCGGGGCTCTGCGGGCAGGGGATCACCGCGGAACGCCGCGACCAAGTGACCGAACAGCCACGGCCTGCCCAAGCATCCACGACCGACCACTACGCCATCGGCGCCGGTCTGTTCGACCATGCGCAAAGCATCGGCCGCCGTCCAAACATCGCCGTTGCCCAGAACCGGGGTACTCAGCGGCGCGAGTTCTTCCTTGAGCCGCGCAATCGCCTGCCAATCGGCTTGGCCGGAGTACATGTCGTACGCAGTTCGCGCGTGCAACGCCACCCACGCGACACCGGCGAGGGCTGCGGTGCGCCCAGCTTCCACGTACGTCAGATGATGGTCGTCGATGCCCTTGCGCATCTTCACCGAAACCGGCACCCGACCATCGGCGGCCTCGACGGCCGACTCCACGATCGCGGCGAACAGATCCTTCTTCCACGGCAGCGCACTGCCGCCACCCTTGCGAGTCACCTTCGGGACCGGGCAGCCGAAGTTCATGTCGATGTGATCAGCTCGGTCCTCCTGCACGATGATCCGCACCGCCTGAGCCATTACCTGCGGGTCCACGCCGTAGAGCTGCACCGAACGCGGATTCTCATCATGGTCGAAGGTGACCAAGTCCATCGTCGCCTCGTTGCGCTCGACCAAAGCCCGACTTGTCACCATCTCCGAGACATAAAGACCCGCGCCCGATTCCCGACACAGCCGACGGAATGCACGATTGGTGATGCCGGCCATCGGTGCCAGGACCACCGGCGGATCGATCACCTGATCGCCCACGGCAATCGGCAGCCGCTCGGATGTCGCGATCACGCGCGCCATTCTCGCAGCGACGGGTCGATGCGGCAGACTGCACCCGGTTACCGACGCGGCGTCGGTGAGTGCGGCATTGAAGCAACAACGCGAGGAGTGGACGTGAATAAGGCGCCTGATCGGGTGGCGATGACCGGCAAGAAGCGCTGGATCGCGCTGATGTTCCTCGCCCTCGGCGTGGCGATGATCATCCTGGACGCAACCGTGGTGAACGTGGCCATCCCCACGATGGTCACCGACCTGGGCTTGAGCACCAACGACGCCGAGTGGATCAACGCCGCCTACTCCCTGACATTCGCATCACTGCTCATCTTCTTCGGCCGCCTGGCCGACCGATTCGGCCGCAAGTTGCTGTTCATCGTCGGCGTGATCGTGTTCGTCGGCTCGAGCGTGCTCGTCGCGGCCTCGGATTCGGCATTCACGTTGATCACCGCACGCGCCCTGCAGGGCGTCGGCGGCGCGATGATCTTGCCGAGTTCACTGTCGGTCATCAACGCGGTGTTCGTCGGCAAGGCCCGCGCGGTCGCCTTCGCGGTCTGGGGAGGAACCATCGGCGGCATGGCGGCCCTCGGGCCGCTGGTGGGCGGCTGGCTCACCACCTACTACTCCTGGCACTGGGCGTTCTTGATCAATGTCCCGATCGGCATCATCGTGATCGTCGGCGTTCTTCTCGTGGTTCCCGAAACCCGCGACGCATCCGGGCGCAAGGGCATCGACATCCCCGGCACGGTCCTGGTGACCCTTGGCCTAGTCGGCATCGTCTTCGCACTCATCGAGGGGCAGCGTTACGGCTGGTGGGTACCCACGAACCAATTCAGCGCGGGCGGTTGGGAATGGCCGTCTACGGCCATCTCGATCGTGCCCGTGGTCGGGCTTCTCGGGGTTCTCGCCCTTGTCCTCATGCTTTTCGTCGAGAACGCGCGTTCCAAAGCCGGCAAGATCGTGGTGCTGGATCTGAAGCTGTTCAAGATCCGATCCTTCGGTGCCGGCAACGCGGTTGCAGTGATCGTCAGTCTCGGCGAGTTCGGTCTGCTCTTCGCCATCCCACTGTTCCTCCAGGCAACCCGCGGATACGACGCTCTGCAAACCGGCGTCATCTTGCTCGCGCTCGCGCTCGGATCGTTCGTTGCATCCGGCGCCGGTGCCGCCTTGTCCCAGCGCTTCGGACCGGTACGCGTTCTCCAACTGGGCATGCTGCTCGAAGTGATCGGCATCTTCGGACTGGGCATCATGCTCTCCACCTCCATCACCGGCTGGCAGATGGCACCGTGGCTGTTCATTTACGGCATGGGCGTGGGCTTCGCTACCGCGCAATTGACCGGTGTGATCTTGTCCGAGGTTCCGGTTGCTGAATCCGGATCGGCCAGCGCCGTGCAGTCCACCTCGCGCCAGGTCGGTGCGGCCATCGGCACGGCGATCATCGGCACCACGCTGATCATCGGTCTGGGTACCACCGCGACCGAACTCGAAAGCCGCGGGGTGCCAACGCAACAGGCGGAGCAGGTGAGCGCGGCAGTTGCCGGATCAGCCGGTCAGGCAATCCCCGCACTTGCGCAACAGCCCGACGGCGAGGTTCTCGTCGAGGGCGCATCGCAAGGCTTCGCCAACGCCATCAAGTCAGTGGCCTGGGTGGCAGGGGCCCTGGTGTTCCTGGGCCTACTGACTTCCTTCATGCTGCCCAAGAATGCAGCGCGGGTGGAATCAGAAGGCTACGAGCCACCTCGTGAACAAGAGGAATCCGCCTCCTCCCCCTAACCTCACTCCATGGGACGCATCCTGGTCATCGGCCAGACCTCCGTCGGTCGACGCGTATGCGGTCTGTTGCAGGGGTCAGGACTGCAGACCGTTCACCTGAACGAACCGAGCGATGCCGAGCTCCGTACTGCCTTGACGACGGACGTCGACGGCATCGCGGTGATGTTGCACGACGACATCAAGGCGCTGCGCTATTCGCTCGCCGCCCACCACATCCGTCCCGCTGCGCGTTTGTTCGTCGCCATGTTCGACCGCACCGCACGCGAGCAGTTGCGCACTGCGGTGCCCACATCGGTAGTCCTGTCCCCCGCCGCCATCAGTGTGCCGAGCCTGGTCGCCGCTGCCATCGATCCACGAACGGCCGCTATCAGGCGCAAGGACACGCAAGAGGAGAAGCAGTGGGTGTCCTTGACTCCGGACGGCCACGACGTATCCGTGCAAGTGGCGGACTACGAGGTCCCTGATGTCGTTCGTAAACCCGGTCGCATCGGCAAACTCACCGGACAACTGCGCGCCTACGACGCCGGCACCAAGGTTTTGCTCACGGGTGTGTTCGGCCTCATCTCGATCATCGCGCTCGACACGATCGTCGGCCTGCAGCACGCGAACTTCCTGCGTGCGCTGTACGACGCCACACGGACCACAGCGACCATTAGCGCACCCACCCTTCCCGATGAACCGTGGGTGCTGATTTGGGCCACCTTCGCGGCCCTCGCTGTGCTCGCCTTCACCGCGATGTTCGCTGCGGGCCTGGTCAACTATCTGCTCTCCGGGAGACACGTGGCACTGGTAGGGCGACGCGTTGCTCCGCGCAGTGGGCACGTAGTGGTGGTCGGTATGGGTCAAGTTGGGCTCAGGCTTGCCGAGGAGCTTCAGGCGCTCGGCATCGCCGTGCTCGGCATCGAAGTCAATGCGCACGCGCGGTCATTGCAGATCGCTCGTGCCAAACGCATTCCGGTGATCGTCGGCGACGCGGCATCGCGCGCCACTTTGAAAGCCGCGCGCGTCGATAGGGCGCAAGCACTCATTGCCGCGGGTTCGGCCGAATGGGACAACATCGCGGTGGCGGTGTCTTCCCTGGCCACCGCCCCGAACACCCGACTAGTCATCCGCGCCGGTAGTGGCGATGCCATCGACGAGACCCGATCGCTGTTTCATATTGGAGCCGTGGTCGACGTGAACGGCCTCACCGCATCCTTCGTGACCAGCGCCATGACCGGTCCGGCCCCCTACGCGGTCATCTCCGACGGTGAGGCCGACCTCACGATCGATGAGCCCGGTCAGGTCACGAACCGACTCTCCCGCAGTGCTGCGCGCTGCGAGTGCCATTGAGTGCTTGTCTTTCCCTCGCGGTCTGCTACCTTCTCCGTAATGACATTCATTTTCATTAAGGAGAAAGATGAACCGTTCTGACGTCGTCGCTGCCGCCGCCGCACGCAGCGGGTTGCCCGCCGCCTCTATCGACCAGGCCCTTCAGGCCATCCAATCCGTCGTGACCGAAGCCCTCGTCAAGGGTGACAAGGTGGCCTTGCCCGGCTTCATGACCATCGAGGCCGTTCAGCGGAGCGCGCGCGAGGGCCGCAACCCCGCCACCGGCGAGAAGATGCAGATCCCCGCTCGCACGGCAGTGAAGATCTCCGCGGGTCAAGCACTCAAGCGTGCGGTCAGCGGGGGCTAACTGTGCGCCACGATCCAGTGGGAGTCGAGGCGCTGGACCAGCGCGGGATTCCCACCAATCAGTGCCTCCATTGCGGAAGCAACGTTTTCGCCATCAAGGCCGCCTTCGAGGACTACGAGATCGTCGGCTACTACCTCGATGCGACCTGCGCGATGTGCGATAGCCCGCTCACTGCGCCGTGCCCGGTTGACCGTCCGGACTAACAGGCAGGAAGGCGAGCAGCCAACCACGAGACCAGGCCGTCCATGCCGATGCGCTCTTGGCTCATCGAGTCACGCTCGCGCACGGTTACGGCCTGGTCCTCGAGGGAGTCGAAGTCCACCGTGACGCAGAACGGGGTACCGATCTCGTCCTGACGGCGGTACCGGCGACCGATCGCACCGGCGTCGTCGAAGTCGACGTTCCAGTGCTTGCGCAGCGTGGCCGCGAGGTCCTTGGCCTTGGGTGAGAGGTCGGCGTTGCGAGAAAGCGGCAGCACCGCGACCTTGACCGGAGCAAGGCGCGGATCGAATCGCAGCACGGTGCGCTTGTCCACGCCGCCCTTGGAGTTGGGGGCCTCGTCCTCGTCGTATGCGTCGAGCATGAACGCCAGCACAGCGCGCGTCAGACCGGCCGCTGGTTCGATCACGTACGGCGTCCAACGCTCGTCTGCTTCTTGATCGAAGTAGGACAGGTCCGTGCCTGAATGCTCGGCGTGCGTCCTGAGGTCGAAGTCGGTGCGGTTAGCGATGCCCTCGAGCTCGGCCCACTCGCTTCCCGCGAACTCGAAGCGAAATTCGATGTCTACGGTCCGCTTGGAGTAGTGGGAGAGCTTCTCCTTCGGGTGCTCGAACATCCGCATGTTCTCCGGGTTCAAGCCCAGGTCCACGTACCAGTCCCAGCGGTTCTTCAACCAGTACTCGTGCCACTCCTCATCGGTGCCCGGCTTAACGAAGAACTCCATCTCCATCTGCTCGAATTCACGGGTGCGGAAGATGAAGTTTCCAGGTGTGATCTCGTTGCGGAAGCTCTTCCCTGTCTGCCCAATCCCGAACGGTGGCTTCTTGCGCGCGGAGTTCATCACGTTGAGGTAGTTCACGAAGATGCCCTGCGCGGTTTCCGGGCGCAAGTAGTGCAGCGCGCCTTCATCTTCGACCGGGCCGACCATGGTGCGCAGCATCCCGTTGAAGTTCTGCGGCTCGGTGAAGTTGCCCTTGGTGCCGCAGTTCGAACACACGATGTCCAACAGACCCTCGGGAGGCTCATGGCCGTGCTTCTCGGCGAACGCCTCGATGAGTTGATCGGCCCGCCAACGCTTGTGGCACTGCTTGCACTCGGTAAGCGGATCCACGAACGCATCCACGTGCCCGGAAGCCACCCACACCTGCGGGGCCAAGATCACCGAGGAGTCCAGGCCCACCACATCGTCACGCCCACGGACCATGTGCTGCCACCACTGCCGGCGCACGTTCTCCTTGAGTTCCACGCCGAGCGGGCCGTAGTCCCAGGCCGAGCGGGTGCCCCCGTAGATCTCTGATGACGGGAAGACGAAACCCCGACGCTTGGAGAGATTGACGACGCTATCGACGCGGCTGGCCACAAGACGCTCCTTTCCCGAAGCGCCCTGCGCGCTTCCACTCCGGCTGGCTGTCGGCGGATTGGCGTGAGTCTACGAGCA
>CAZQRR010000054.1:0-11384 GCA_964595675.1 uncultured Rubrivirga sp.
GATACCGAGTCGAAGGTGGCCACCGATCTGCTCAGTGCCAGCGGCACCGACACCAGCAACGTCGACGGTGGTGCCACGGTGGTGTGGTCGCCGGCTAGCGGACCGGCGGTCGACGCCGCCACAGCAGGCCAGGTACTGCCGCTGCTCGAGGAGATCGCGGCGCAGGAGTCGGTCACATGCGTGACCAATCCGTTCGACCCCCAAGGCGCCGGACTCGGACGCGACTGTGGCACCGGAACCGGGATCGATCCGGCCGTGGCCGCTGAGGTGCTCACGCCCGAGGAATTGCAGGTCCTCGCTTCGTCCTTCGCACCGATCAGCCCCGATGGCACGGTCGCATTCGCCACCATCACCTTCGCCACTGACGCGGAGGGCGCGCCGACCGTTTCGGGAGCCGACGCCACCACGATCTTGGATGCGGTGGACTCGGCACGAAGCGACGCACTGTCGATCGGTGTCCAGGGGCAAATCCTGGAATTCGCGAACGCCGCGCCCCCAGCCACGGGCGAAATCGTCGGCATTACCGTCGCGATCATCATCCTGCTGATCGCATTCGGATCGATCGTGGCGGCAGGTCTACCGATCATCACCGCCCTGTTCGGACTCATCGGTGGCCTGGCTTTCGTCACCTTCGGTGCCAACTTCCTCGATGTGGCGACCTTCGCACCCACGCTGGCCGCGATGATCGGCCTGGGCGTTGGCATCGACTACGCGCTGTTCGTGATCAACCGCTACCGGCAAGCGATCTTGATCGGACACGAACCGAAGAAGGCAGCGGTCGAAGCCGTGGAAACGGCAGGTCGCGCGGTGGTGTTCGCCGGCTCTGCGGTAGTTATCGGACTACTCGGTTTGCTAGTCCTGCGCATCAACTTCTTCACCGGCCTGTCGATAGGCGCGGCCGTGACTGTGATCATGGTCATGCTCTCGGCGGTGTGGTTCCTGCCGGCTTTGCTGAGCTTGATGGGCACCAAGGCGCTCGCACTCCGGCTTCCGTGGGGGAAGAAGCCCGGCTCCGGCGAGGCTGAAGGACGCGGCTGGGCCCACTACGGACGCGGCCTTCAAAAGTTCCCGTGGCTCACCAGCGCTCTGGCCCTGGCGTTCGTGGTGATCCTCGCTATTCCTGCGCTCAGTTTGCGACAAGGATTCGCCGACGACTCCGGCAAGCCCGAAGGCTCCAATGCCCGCATCGCCTACGACCTTCGCGCCGAGGGTTTCGGACCGGGTGTGAACGGACCGTTCCTTGTGGTGGCCGATCTCGAAGGTGTGACCGACCCGCAGGCCTACGGCACGATCGTGGCCGGTCTCGCGCAGGCGCCCGGGGTGGCGGGCACCTCGCCTTCGCTGGAGACGCTGCCGATCATCGGCAAACTCGCAGCCGCGCAGGCCCAGGCGGGCGGAGGGGAAGCGGCGTCCACGGTGCAAGCGATCGCGGTGTTTCCCGCGAGTGCACCGCAGGATGCGGAGACCTCCGAATTGCTCAGCACGTTGCGCGATGAGGTGAACCCGGCGTTGGAGGAAGCCACGGGCGCTCAGTTGTACGTCGGGGGAACCCAAGCGATCACCCAGGACTTCACGACCGTGCTGACCGACGCCCTGCCGATCTTTCTGGCAGTGGTGGTGGGTCTGGGGTTCATCGCCCTAGTGATCTTGTTCCATTCGCTACTGGTGCCGCTAACCGGCGCACTGACGTCACTACTGAGCCTCGCGGCCGCCATGGGCATCACGGTCGCGATCTTCCAGTGGGGGTGGTTTGCCGACCTGCTCGGCGTAGCGGGAACGGGGCCCATCTTCCCGTTCGTGCCGATCATGGTGTTCGCGATCTTGTTCGGCCTGTCGATGGACTACCAGGTCTTCTTGGTGTCGCGCATGCAGGAGGAATGGGTCCGTACCCGGGACAACGCGGTGAGCATCCGCCGCGGCCTGGGCGGATCCGGTCGGGTCGTCGTGATCGCGGCGTTGATCATGTCGAGTGTGTTCCTGGCGTTCGTGCCGAGTCCGGATGCGATCATCAAGCTGTTCGGCGTTGCATTGGCGTCGGCAGTGTTGATCGATGCGTTCGTAGTTCGCCTTGTTCTGGTGCCGAGCTTGATGAGCATGTTCGGCAAGGCCAACTGGTGGATGCCGGGCTGGCTGGAGCGCATCTTGCCGACCGTCAAGATCGAGCCGGGTGAGGACGAGGTGGTAGACGACACCGATCCGGATGCCGTCAAGCAGCCTGTCGGCGTGTAACGGAGACGAGTCGAACCGGGCCCCTAGCGAGGGGTGCCTAGCATGGGCACGTGAACTCCAAGACCGAATCGGTACGCACGTATCAGGTTCGCACCTACGGGTGTCAGATGAACGTGCACGATTCCGAGCGCTTGTCGGGTCTGCTCGAGACTTCGGGTCTGGTAGCCGCGACTGAGGGTGAGCAGGCCGACGTCGTCGTCTTCAACACCTGCGCGGTGCGTGAGAATGCGGACAATCGACTTTACGGCAACCTGTCGCATCTAGCGCCGATCAAACGCGACAACCCGAACATGCAGATCGCCGTCGGTGGCTGCCTCGCTCAGAAGGACCGCGGAACGATCATCGAGAAGGCACCGTGGGTGGATGTGGTGTTCGGCACCCACAACATCGGATCCCTCCCAGTTCTGCTCGAACGCGCGCGCATCGAACGCGAAGCGCAGGTGGAGATCAAGGAGGCCCTCGAGGAGTTCCCCTCCGTCCTGCCGACCCGCCGGGACTCGGCCCATGCGGCCTGGGTGTCGATCAGCGTCGGATGCAACAACACGTGCACGTTCTGCATCGTGCCTTCACTTCGCGGGAAGGAGAAGGACAGGCGCCCGGGCGACATCCTTGCGGAGATAGAGGCGCTGGTAGCCGATGGCGTTGTCGAGGTGACTCTGCTGGGTCAGAACGTGAACGCGTATGGAGTGGAATTCGGCGATCGCGCGGCATTCGCCGATCTGTTGCGGGCCTGCGGTGGAATCGACGGGCTGGAGCGTGTGCGCTTCACGAGCCCCCATCCACGTGACTTCACGACCGACGTGATCGATGCCATGGCGCAGACGCCCAATGTGATGCCGCAACTGCATATGCCTTTGCAGTCGGGATCGAATCGGATCCTGCAGGCGATGCGCCGCTCGTACCGCAGCGATCGCTACCTCGGCATCATCGACGCCGTGCGTGAACAGATGCCACATGCGGCGATCACTACCGACATCATCGTCGGCTTCCCAGGGGAGACCGAGGAGGATTTCCAAGCAACGATGGACGTCGTTGCCCAAGCTCGTTTCGCGAGTGCCTTCACCTTCCAGTACTCCAAGCGGCCGGGAACTCCCGCGGCCCAACTGCCCGATCAAGTAGAAGCGGACGTGGTGCAGGACCGGTACGAGCGTCTGGTCGCACTGGTCAACCAGATCGCTTGGGAAGGGAACCGAGTCCTCGAAGGCAGCGTCGTCGAGGTTCTCGTCGCTGCGGGGGAAGGACGCAAGGACGGTGCTACTGCACGCATCAGCGGTCGTGCTCGTGACAATCGACTGGTGCACGTTGCGGTAGGTGAGCACGAGGTGCCGTCGCCCGGTGATCTGGTGACCGCGCGCGTCACCTATGCCGCACCGCACCACCTAGTTGCCGACGAGGTGCTGGACATTCGCTATCGCGCGCCACGCCAGGTGTCGGCTGCAGCAGGCGTCCCCCTCGGGATGCCGGGCATCGGTGCGCCTAACTCGCCGCGATGATCTGAAAGCGCTCCGTTGAACGTACTCGCGATCGTCGGTCCTACTGCGTCGGGTAAGAGTGCACTGGCGGTCGAGGTCGCCCGGGCCCTGGACGGTGAAGTCGTCGGCACTGACTCGATGCAGGCCTATCGCGGGATGGACGTCGGCACCGCCACGCCCACATTGGGCGAGCGCGGCGGTATCAGGCACCACATGATCGACGTGTGGGATGTCGGCGATGCCGTCACGGTCGTGGAGTTCCGCGACCGGGCGCGTTCGGCCATCGAGTCGATCATCACCGCTGGCCGGATACCGATCGTGGTCGGCGGCAGTGGGCTTTATGTGCGTGCAGTACTCGAGGAACTGGATTTCCCCGGCACCGATCCGATCGTGCGGGGGTATTGGGAAGAACAACTGGACCAGATCGGCGCACCGGCTTTGCATGAGGTCCTCAGGGAGCGCGATCCGGCCGCCGCGGCAGCGATCGAGCTGAACAACGGCCGCCGGATAGTGCGAGCGCTGGAGGTCGGTGAGCTGACAGGGGAGCCCTTCGTTGCGCGATTGCCCGATCCCATAGATCGCTACCCGACTATCCGAGTGGGTCTTCGCATCGATCGGGAAATTCTGGATGCGCGCATCGAGGAACGCGTCGATGCCATGTGGTCGGCCGGGTTCGTGGATGAAGTGCGGCTGCTAAGTCGCATGGGGTTGGTCGATGCTCCAACGGCCGCGGCCGCTCTCGGCTATCGACCGATCCTGCAGTTCCTAGCGGGCGATCTGGACGAGGCCACCGCCCGACAAGTGACCATCGACGACACGCGGCGCTTCGCTCGCCGGCAGCAACGCTGGTTCGCAAAGGATGAGCGCATCCGCTGGTTGGACTTCGATGCCCCGAACCTGACTCAGGAAGTTACTGCGCTGGTGGCATCCACGTAGAACTCGGTGCCCAGGAGCATGCGCGCCACCGGTGTGGGCAGCCTCCCTAGCACCTGCAATGTTCGCACCGCGTCGTCGGCGCCGGCCTGGGAAGCGTGCGCGGCCTGCGCGGCTCGCTTCGCGGCGAGGAAGTCGCGCACGTTCACCCGGTGGGTGATCTGCGATCGCGGGGTCCAAGCGCGATCGAACTCCGTGGGGTCGAAACCAGCCGGGGTCAAGCCGAGCCGCGCCGCTGCATGAACGGTGCGCGCGATGGGTTCGCGCGGCAAGGTGACCTCGAAAAGGCGTGATCCACGCTTTCCTCGCGCTGGCATGCGGGCGAAGGCTGCTCGGACACCGTGGTGGACGTGCAGGTGGTCGGGGTGGCCGTAACCACCGCTGGGGTCGTACCCCACGACGATGTCGGCATCTTCCTCGGTGAGGATCACGGCTAGGGCGTCGGCCACGTCCTCGATGGGAATGCGCGCGAACCCTCCCGGTGCGGCTCCGTCTAGTCCGGAGTCGGCGTAGCCCAGGTTCACCGTCCGGTGCACGCCCAATAGTCGCGCCGAGGCCGACAATTCCCGGGCGCGCGTGGCAGCGAGATCGCCGATGGTGGAGGGCGCGAGACCCGCAGCTCCGTCGGTGGCCATCACCAGCACCACCCGATGCCCTGCGGCAGCCGCCTTGGCCATGGTGCCGGCGGTCAGCAAGGCTTCGTCGTCGGGATGGGCGTGACAGAACACCAGGGTGTGCACCGGTGCATTCTCACGCATGGACAGGTCACCCCTCGATGGACACGTGCCGTACGGTCACCTCGTGCGGATCGCTCACATCACCGATTGCTTCGCACCCCGCACAGGCGGCATCGAGACGCAGGTTCTGGGTTTAGCCGAGCGCCAGCAGGCAGCCGGCCACGATGTGGTGGTCATCACCGCCACTCCCGGTCACGGGGAAACCCGGAGCGGACCCGATCGGGTGGGGGGTGTTCCGGTGATCCGTGTGGCGGCGCGGCTGCCTTTCGACATACCTGTCCATCCGAACACCCGGGGCCACGTCCTGAGCCATCTGCGTGGTCAGCGGGTGGACGTCGCCCATATTCACGCCGGCGCGGCATCACCGTTCGCCTGGGGCGGTATCCGTGCGGCTCGGCAAGCTCGAATCCCCACGGTGGTAACCGTGCACAGCATGTGGGATCCGGTCACTCGCAGAGGCAACCGGCTCCTGGACCGGACCTCGTGGGGAATGGGTTCGGGGGTGGTCCTCACCGCTGTTGGATCGGCTGCCGCCCACTGCGTGCGCGAAGCCCTCGGTCAAGACGTGTCCGTCATCCCCAATGGCATCGACCCACGCGAGTGGTCGGTGAGTCGAGTTCCCGCAACCGACGACGTCCTTCGCGTGGTGAGCGTGCTGCGAATGGCCCCACGAAAGCGCGCCTTGCCGCTCGTCAGCGTTCTCCACCGCGCTATCGCAGCTTCGGGAGGTCGCATTCGGGCCACGCTCATCGGCGACGGACCGGAGACCGGTCGGGTGGAGCGCTACATCGACCGTCACGGCCTGGCTGACGTGATCACCATGACCGGAAGGCTTCCGCATCATCGGATTCGTGCCCACTTCGCCGCTTCCGATGTCTTCATCCAGGCGTCGGTGCGCGAATCCTTCGGCATCGCCGCGCTCGAGGCGCGAACGGCTGGCTTGGCCATAGTGTCCCGATCCCAGGCTGGGACATCGGACTTCGTTGGCGATCGAGTGGAGGGATTGCTGGCCCATGACGATGCCGGCTTGGTCTCCGGACTTCTAAGTTTGCAGTCCGACCCGAAACTGCTCGCGGCGATCGTCAAGCACAACACGACGGTCGCCCCTGACCAGGCATGGCCGAATGTCCTTGCCACGGTCGAGCGGGCCTACGAGGTCGCTCGGGGAGCGCGCCACCGCACATTAGGCTGAGGCGGTGAGCAGGGTCCTCGATGTGCCGTTCGTCAAGGGCCATGGCACGCGTAACGATTTCGTGGTCCTGCCAGATCTCGAGGGAAGCCTGGATCTGACGCCCGATCGCATCCGTTGGCTGTGCGACAGGCGAGCCGGTCTCGGTGCGGATGGTGTCCTGCGAGTGGTGCGATGCGCGAGCGAGCCGCAATTCGCGGACTTCGCCGATGTCGCCGAGTTTTTCATGGATTACCGCAATGCCGACGGCTCGACGGCCGAGATGTGCGGTAACGGGGCGCGAGTGTTCGTGCGCTACCTGCACGCGGCGGGACTGCTGGGTTCACGCAGTACCGTCATCGCCACCCGAGGTGGCCTGGTGTCGGCCGAGATTCGCGGTGCTGAAGCAGAGGAGATCGCGATCGGGATGGGTGCAGTAGTGGGGGAGGACTCCCCACCGGTTCCCGTCAGTGTCCAGCATTCCGGCCGGTCTTGGGATGCGCACCCGGTCCACGTCCCCAACCCGCACGCGGTGGCATTCGTCGATTCACTCGATGACGTCGGCTCCCTGGCCAGTGCGCCAAGCGTCTCGCCCGCGCTGGTGTTCCCACAAGGTGTCAATGTCGAGTTCGTCGAAAGGATCGCACCCGGGCACCTGCGAATGCGGGTGTTCGAGCGGGGAGTGGGTGAGACGATGTCGTGCGGGACCGGTGCGTGCGCTGTTGCGTGGGTTGCCGCGCTCGCCGAACCTAGTGCGGATTGCTTTCAGGTGGACGTTCCCGGGGGAACCGTGTGGGTTGATATCGCCACCGATGGCCAGTTGACCCTGCGCGGCCCGGCCACGTTGGTGGCTCGTGGCACCGTGCAGTGGCCCCGCGGGCTGTGAGGGTGCGGGTCGTGAGGGTGCGGGTCGTGAGCGTCGTCTCGTGAAAGATCAACAAGCCCGCGGCGCGGGTTTCGATCCCGGCGATGAGGACCTGCGCGATCGGCAGGCACTGCGCCGCGTCGCCGGACTGTCCACCGAACTGCAGGACATCACCGAAGTCGAATACCGCCAAGTACGCCTGGAGCGAGTGCTGCTCGTGGGGGTGTGGACGGAAGGTTCCCTTGCGCAGGCCGAGCGCAGCTTGAAGGAATTGGCGCTTCTGGCCGAGACGGCGGGTTCGGAGGTGGTGGACGGGGTGATCCAGCGCCGTGAAGCGCCCGATCCGGCGACATACGTCGGTTCGGGCAAAGCCCAGGAACTGCGTCAACTCGTACTCAGCACCGGCGCGGACACCGTGATCTGCGATGGTGAGCTGAGTCCAGGCCAGCTGCGCACCTTGGAGGACGTCGTCAAAGTGAAGGTGGTCGATCGAACCTGGTTGATCCTGGACATCTTCGCCCAGCACGCACGAAGCCGTGAAGGCAAGGCGCAAGTGAGCCTTGCGCAGATGCAATACCTGCTACCGCGGCTGCGCGGTTGGGGCGAATCGCTCTCCCGACAGGCCGGTGGTCGGGCCGGTGGCGCGAGTGGTGGCGTGGGTACGCGAGGACCGGGCGAGACCAAAATCGAAACCGACCGTCGCCGCATCCACTCGCAGATGGCCAAGATCCGCGCCCAACTCAAGAGGATGGAAGGCACTCGAGCCACCCAACGCCAAGCGCGGCGTCGATCCGGCATACCAACGGTCGCTCTCGCCGGATACACGAATGCGGGTAAGTCCAGCCTGCTCAATGCGCTGACCGGTTCTGGCGTTCTGGTGGATAACTCGTTGTTCGCCACGCTGGATCCCACTGTGCGCAAGGCGCGCACGCCGCAGGGGCGCGACATCACGCTCTCGGACACCGTGGGATTCGTCCGTCACCTCCCGCATCAACTTGTGGAGGCGTTCCGTTCCACACTCGAGGAGGTCCGCGACGCCGATGTGATCGTGCACGTTGTCGACGGATCCGATGATGCACCGCGCGAACAGATCCTCGCGGTGCGTGAGGTCCTCGCTGAGATCGGCGCCCTGCAGGTACCGGAGATCATTGCCATCAACAAGGCCGACGTTGCCGACCCTGAGGTCATTGCGGAGGTCCTGCGCAGCGAACCTCACGCGGTGGTCGTCTCCGCTCACACGGGGCAAGGCATCAGTGATCTGATGGCCGCGATCGAAATGGACCTGCCCACCGGCCTAGTGGACGTGGATGTGGTTGTGCCCTTCGATCGAGGGGATCTGATCTCCCGCACCTACAAGTCCGGTGAGGTGGTGTCGATCGATCACGATGAACGTGGTTCGCACGTGAAGGCACGGGTGCCGCAGGCCTTGGCCGACGAATTGCTCATCGCAGCACGCTGAATCGAACCAGTCATGACATCCGACGATTCCCCGAGCGCTACACCCCCGGCATCCCTCGTCGCAAAATGCCTCGCCCAGGTCGTCTCGGCCATCGGCGGTGAGTCCCGCGAAGGCCAGACCCTCATGTCCGAGGCCATCGCAGATGCGTTCGATCACGGCACCCACGTGTTGATCCAGGCCGGCACCGGCACCGGGAAATCGCTGGCGTATCTGGTTCCTGCTGCGCGAACGGCACGTGACAAGGGGCCGGTAGTGATTGCGACGGCTACCTTGGCATTGCAGCGGCAGTTGATAGAGCGCGAATTGCCGCGGTTGGCGCAGGCCGGTCAGGAATACGGATTCCTTTCCTGGGCGGTTCTCAAGGGTCGGCAGAACTACCTGTGCAAGCAGCGCTTAGGCGAAGCCGATCAAGCGCAGGCGGCGTTGAACTTCGACAGCAGTGGACCACAGCAGCGCGGCACTCTCGAGCAGCAGGCGCTCATCGTGCATGAGTGGGCGCAACACACCCAGACCGGTGACCGCGACGACCTAACCGAGGAAATCGATGCCCGGGTCTGGCGATCGGTGTCGGTTACCTCAGCCGAGTGCGTGGGGGAGTCGCGCTGCGCCTTCGGCGAGGAGTGTTTCGCCGCCCAAGCACGACTTCGTGCCGGTGAGGCCGACATCGTCGTGACCAACCACGCAATGCTGGCCATCGATGCGATCGGCGGGATCCCGGTGCTTCCCGAACGCAGCGCCCTGGTGATCGATGAGGCACATGAACTCGTTGATCGAGTGACCGGTGCCGTCACCGACGAGTTGTTCATCAGCGCGCTGGAACGGTTGGTCATCGAATGCACTCGGCAGGTGGATGATCAAGGTTCGTTGGCCGATGCCGTCGATGAGCTGGCTATCGCGCTGTCCGAACTCATCGAGTCCGGCGGTAGTGCACGGGTCTCGATGTGGAGTGATGCGATGGTGCTCGCCTTGACCCGCGTGCGGGATGCATCGCGGGCGATGGTGTCGGGTCTGAGCACTGCGGCAAACGCCGCCGGTGAAGACGCTGCCGCGATCCAGCGGGTCCGAGCCGGAGTCGAAGAAGCCTTCGCCACGAGCGGACGGTTGCTCGCCTTGTCGAGTAAGGACGTCGTGTGGTGGTCGGCGGAAGCGGGACGCAGCCCCACCCTGCGAGTGGCACCGTTGGATGTGGGCGATGCACTGGCCGAATCACTGTTCACCCAGCAGCCCGTTGCATTGACGAGCGCAACTCTCACTGCCGGTGGATCCTTCGAGCCGGTGGTGCGCTCGTTGGGTTTGGCGCCGGACACCGATTGCCTGGACGTGGGCGCTGGGTTCGACTACGCGCGCCAGGGAATCTTGTACGTGGCACGGCATCTGCCAGCCCCCGATCGCGATGGCGTCTCGATGGAAGCATTCGACGAATTGGCGGAATTGATCGAAGCCGCGGGAGGGCGCACCTTGGCGTTGCTGTCGAGTTGGCGCGGCGTCGATCGGGCCGTGGAGTACCTGCGGGTTCGATTGGCGCCGGCCATCGAGGAGGGGGTGATCGGATCGCTGCTGGTGCAGCGCCGGGGTGAATCGGTTGCACCTCTCATCGAAAGATTCGCTGCGGAGCCTGCGAGTGTGCTGGTCGGAACGGTCTCGCTGTGGCAGGGCATCGATGTTCCGGGCGACGCCCTGACGCTTGTGGCGATTGATCGCATTCCCTTCCCCCGTCCCGACGATCCGGTCACAGCAGCGCGCCAAGAGGCGGTGGACAAGGCCGGTGGTTCGGGCTTTCGGGAAGTGGCCTTGGCTCGGGCGTCGCTGTTGTTGGCGCAAGGCGCGGGACGCCTCATCCGATCGGTTCACGACAAAGGCGTGGTGGCCGTATTGGATTCGCGCATGGCAACCGCCGGCTACGGCCGTGCTTTGCGCGCGTCCTTGCCTCCGTTGTGGTTCACCACCGATGGGGCGATCGTGCGCACGTCACTGCAGCGCCTGAACAGCGAGGCATCGCAAGTGGACTAGCGGAGCTAGCGCACCTTGCGCAGAACGCTGACGACCTTGCCCATGATCTCGGCGTGGTCGCCCGGGATCGGTTCGTAGGCCGGGTTGTGGGGCATCAGCCACACGTGTCCATCGCGACGCTTGAAGGTCTTCACGGTCGCTTCGCCGTCGAGGAGGGCGGCGACGATGTCGCCGTTCTCGCAGGTCGGTTGACGGCGAACCACCACGAAGTCTCCATCGCAGATGGCCGCATCGACCATCGAATCTCCGACGACCGTCAGCATGAACAATTCGCCCTCGCCTACTAGGTCGCGGGGCAAAGGCATGAGGTCCTCGACGTGCTGCTCGGCCAGGATCGGACCACCTGCAGCGATGCGCCCGACGAGTGGGACTGCGACGGCACCGGCAATGGAGGCAGGTTCGGCAGTTGCCACGGTCGCAGCGAGTGGGGTCTGCGCGGGCTGGGAGACGACCAGTGCGCGGGGCCGGTTCGGGTCCTTGCGCAGGAATCCGAGCTCCTCGAGGGTGCGCA
>CAZQRR010000055.1:0-11019 GCA_964595675.1 uncultured Rubrivirga sp.
CGCTGAATTCCTGGCCGTTGAGTCGCTCAGATTCCAATACCCCGTGGTAGCCGAACCCACGAATCCCGCGAATCTCGATCTGATCGTTCACGTTTCTCCCTCGCTGGCCTTCATGGCATGCGCCACCTTCACGGCATCGACCGTCGCTTGAACATCGTGCACCCGAAGACCCCAGAGGGGAGTCGAAAAAGCGAGTAGCGCACTCAAGGCAGCCGAGGCGACGTCCCGGCCGTCCGCATCACGTGGGTGCCCGTCCTGATCGGCAAGCAGCGCGCCGAGGAATCGCTTGCGAGATGCGCCCACCAGTATCGGTCGTCCTAGACCGACCAGGTGATCAATCGATCGAAGAAGTGCCCAGTTGTGCGCTGAATCCTTCGCAAAGCCGATACCCGGATCGACGATGATCCGCTCGATACCTGCTAACTCAGCAGCTTGAACCCGCTTCTCGACCTCCTCGCACACTTGGCGCACCGGATCCTCATAAACGGCCAACTCTTCCATCCGGTCGGAATGACCGCGCCAGTGCATGATCACGTACGGGACATCGAGTTCCGCCACGACGGAATGCATCTTCGGATCGGCCAAACCGCCGCTAACGTCGTTGACGATCACCGCGCCGCTCTCCACAGCCGCAGCAGCAACCTGTGAACGCATGGTGTCGATGCTGACGGCCACACCTTCACGCGCAAGCACCTCGATCACCGGGATCACCCGCTGCAATTCCTGCTCCACCGCGATGCGCCCCGCACCCGGGCGCGTGGACTCTCCGCCCACGTCGATCACATCGGCGCCCTGGGCATGCATCTTCCGGGCATGCTCGACCGCTCGATCGGTGGAATCGAATCGTCCCCCGTCGGAGAAGGAATCCGGTGTCACATTCAAAACGCCCCACACAGCGGGTGATCCGACACCCAGACGAGGGAGGGGAAGCCCGCTCACGGCTACTTGCCCAAGATCAGCGACATCGCTTCAGCGCGGGTGGCGGGGTGGAGTAGTGATCCGCGTACTGCGCTGGTCACGGTCTTGGCACCCGGCTTTCGAACACCGCGCACGGCCATGCACATGTGTTCGGCTTCGATCACCACGATCGCACCTCGAGGCTCCAAGATCCGCATCAGCGAATCGGCAACCTGTGTGGTCAACCGCTCCTGCACCTGTGGACGACGAGCGAACACGTCCACCAAACGAGCGAGCTTGGAAAGACCGGTGATGCGGCCGGATTCATTGGGCAGGTAGCCGACGTGGGCAACGCCGAAGAACGGCAAGAGGTGATGCTCGCACGTGCTGTACAACTCGATGTCCTTGACGAGTACGAGCTCATCGTGGCCGATATCGAAGGTGGTGGTGAGAACGTCCTCCGCGTTCTGGCCCAGCCCTCCGAAGATCTCTGCGAGACTGCGAGCAACGCGATCGGGGGTGTTCTTGATTCCCTCTCGATCGGGGTTTTCACCGATAGCGACAAGAAGGTCGCGAATCGCCTTTGCCACACCCTCGGCGTTGTACCCACCAACTGGTGCGTCCGCCCCGGAGTGGACGGGATCGATTCCCACGCTGCTACCTACTTCGACTCTGTTTCACGCGATTCGCGTACTGCTGGGTCGTAGGCGGGAGAGTGCCCATTCGCGCTTGAACCATTCGCGGTCGAACCATTCGCGCTCGAACCATTCGCGGCAGACGCAGGGAACGGGATGGGGCCACGCGTATCAGGTGCACGCCGCGCAGACCCGGTCCACGCCGGACGCGGGGATCGCAAATTCAGATCCGTGAAGATCTCCTCGATCTCGCCCTTGTCCAACGTCTCGCGCTCGAGCAGCGCCAGGACGAGCGCATCAAGGATCTCGCGGTTATCCACGAGGACGTCGTACGCCTCCTGGTGGGCCGCCTCGATGAAGATGCGCACCTCCTCGTCGATGGCCGCGGCGACCTCCTCGGAGTAGTCACGCGCGTGGCCCATATCGCGACCGAGGAATACTTCGCCTTGCGGCTGTCCGTACTTGATAGCGCCAAGACGCTCGGTCATCCCGTACTGCGTGACCATCGCCCGAGCAACCGCCGTGGCCTTTTCGATGTCGTTCGAGGCTCCCGTGGTCGGATCATGGAAGATCAATTCCTCAGCCGCACGACCACCGAGCATGTACGCGAGTTGATTGAGCATCTCGCTACGGGTGGTCGAGTACTTCTCCTGATCGGGCAGAACCATCGTGTAACCAAGAGCACGACCGCGCGGCATGATCGTGATCTTGTGCACTGGGTCATTGCCAGGAAGTGCTGCGGCAACCAGCGCGTGGCCCGCCTCGTGATAGGCCGTGATCGTCTTCTCATGATCGTCCATCACGCGCGTACGCTTCTGCGGACCGGCGATCACGCGATCGATTGCCTCGTCGAGGGCTTCGTCGTCGATGAAGGTCTTGTCCGAGCGAGCCGTCAGCAACGCTGCTTCGTTCAAGACGTTCGCGAGATCGGCACCGGTGAACCCGGGTGTGCGCCGCGCAACCGCCATGAGGTCGACATCCTCAGCGATCGGCTTACCCTTCGCGTGCACCTGCATGATCGCGTAGCGGCCGTTCAGGTCGGGGCGCTCCACCGCGATCTGCCGGTCGAAGCGACCCGGACGCAGGAGCGCGGGATCCAAGATGTCGGGGCGGTTCGTCGCCGCAATCAAGATGACGCCACCGGTTGCATCGAAGCCGTCCATCTCCACCAGCATCTGGTTGAGCGTCTGCTCGCGTTCGTCGTGTCCGCCACCTAGGCCGGCACCGCGGTGGCGACCCACAGCGTCGATCTCGTCGATGAAGATGATCGCCGGCGCATTGGCTTTGGCCTGTTCGAAAAGATCACGAACGCGGCTCGCGCCCACACCCACGAACATTTCCACGAAGTCCGAACCGGAGATGGAGTAGAAGGGAACCCCCGCCTCACCGGCCACCGCACGCGCGAGCAGCGTCTTGCCCGTTCCAGGGGGTCCGTACAGCAGAACGCCCTTGGGGATCTTCGCGCCGACCTTTTGGAAGCGCTCGGAATCGGCGAGGAAGTCCTTGATCTCGACGAGTTCCTCGACGGCTTCATCGGCTCCGGCGACATCAGCGAAAGTTGTCTGCGGCATGTCCTTGGTGATGGCCTTGGCCTTGGACTTACCGAAGTTCATCAAGCGACCGCCGCCGCCCTGCATCTGGCTGAAGATGAACACCATCAACAAGATCAGCAACGCAAACGGGATGAGCGAGATGAACAACGTGACCAACAGGTTCTCGCTGGGGACCACCACGTTGTAGCCACCGGGCAACTGACCGGCGTCGGTGCGTTCTTGGAGCAGGTTCTGTAGTTCCACGCCCTGACCGCTGATGTAGTGGGATCGAACCTCGTCCCCGTTCTTGAGCGTGAGCTCGAGGACCTGGTCACGATCGATCAGCGTTGCGGTGTCGACATTGCCCGACGTGATCTGGGAAACGGCCTCGCCGGTATCGATCTCATCGGGAGCCCCGATGCCCGAGATGAGGCTCGAGCCCACGAGCACGAGGATCACGGCCATGGCGATCCAGAAGATCGGGCCGCGCAAGAACCGCTTGACGTTCACCGCCTTACGGTAACGGACCTGAGTTCCTCCACACCGGGGTCGGGGGTCGCCGCCCTTCAGCCCAGCGTGAAATCAGGGTCTCGACGACCTAGCTATAGACGTGGGGGGCGAGAGTCCCGATGCAGCGCAGGTTGCGATAACGCTGGGCGTAGTCCAGTCCGTACCCCACCACGAACTCGTTGGGTATGTCGAAGCCGACGTACTTCGGATCGACTGAAACCTTGATCGCATCGGGCTTACGCAGCAGGGTGAAGACTTCCAGCGATGCTGGCCTGCGTGACTTGAGGTTCTTCAACAGCCACGACAGCGTGAGGCCGGAGTCGAGGATGTCCTCGACGATCAGGACGTCGCGCCCCTCGATGTCCGCGTCGAGATCCTTCAAGATGCGGACAACACCACTAGAGGTGGTTCCCGATCCGTAGGACGAGACAGCCATCCAGTCCATATCGGCGTGGATGCTCAGTGCCCGGGCGAGGTCGGCCATCACCATGACCGCACCATTCAGAACGCCGACGAGGAGTGGGATCTTGCCCACGTAGTCCTGATCGATCTGCAAAGCCATCTCCGCGATGCGCTCGAGCACCTGCTGTTCGGTCAGGAGTACGTGCTCGAGATCGGATTCGACGTCCTGTGGTTGCACTCACATCTCCCGGGGTTGGATGAGCAGGGTCAGCCTTCCATATTCCACGCGCGCGGTGACCTCACCCGGTAAATACGCGGGCCCCTGTCCCTTCCAACGGGACACCAGTGCCTCCACCTGCTGAATATGGTCGAAGGACAGATCCTCGTGTGGGCCCACCAAGTGCTGGTGCATCGAACGCAAAACGCGGGTGCGGACTGCACGAGGAAGTTCGCGCAACGCCGAGATATCCGCGCTGCAGGAATCGGACTCGCAACCGACGATGCGAGAAAACTCCCCAGCGGACCAGGCGTCCAAGGCGTCGGCGTCGTCCCCGAGCAACTTGGCCGATCGCGTGAGATTCGCCGGCAAGCCCGGACCCAAGTCCTGCTCCAAGGCCGTGAGTCCTTGACGCACCCGAACCCGCGCGAAGCGTCGGTCGTGGTTATGGGGGTCGTCCCATGGAGTGAACCCCAGTGGCTCGAACCGCTCGCTCGCCGCTTCGTGTACGAGTGCGCGGGGGATGTCCAGGAACGGGCGATGCCAGGGTGCATCGCAAGCGCGCATCGCGGCGAGCGATCGAGCTCCCGAGCCGCGCGCCAGGCGCAGGAGCACCGTCTCGGCCTGATCATCGAGAGTGTGAGCGAGCAGGATCTGCTCCGACCCCCGGGCTCGGGCCACCTCCTGGAGCGCACCGCGACGAGCGTCGCGCGCGGCGGCCTCGGGGCCACCCTCGGTACCCACCTCGACCTTTCGTATCTCGACGTCCTGGATACCGACTGCGCGGCATGCGTCAGCGGCCCTTTGCGCTACTTCGGCAGAGTCAACTTGGAGTCCGTGATCCACGATCACCACTGTGAGCGTTCCACCGAGGTGCGGCACCGCCCATGCAGCGGCATCAGCGAGAGCAAGGGAATCAGGACCACCAGAGCATCCGACGATCACCGGTCCGGGCTCGATGCATTCGGTCACCGCATGCCGAAGCTGCTGCGCTTGGGCCGAGACGGTCACGCAGCGATCCCTCGCATTCGCGCGAGCCACAGCGACGGATCCCGGACTTCCTGGGCACTCGGCAAATTGCTCGGGTGCTCCCACACCTGATTCACCGTGGCCATGCCACCGTCGTCCATCAGTGCGCGAACGAATGCAGCACCTTCACGGTACTGCGCCATCTTCGCGTCCATGCCAAGAGCCTTGCGCCAAAGCGAGTCGGCTCCTCGAACAGATGCCTGGCTCGAACGACGACTCTCGAAGCGTTGCCGGATCTGCGGGATCGTCGGAATGACGGATTGATCCACTTCGTCCATCACCACATCGGCATGTCCTTCGAGCAAGGACATCAATCCGGTGATGTCGTCGAGCACGGCACGCTGCTCGGGTGTTTGAGCTGCGGTGAGGACATCGGGGGTTCGTCGCTGGATCAGTGCCTCGAAGATCTCGGTGATGATCGCAAGAAGTCGATCCCCGACGGATGATTCATCGAAGCTCTCCAAGGCGCGGGTGATGAGTCCCTTGAAGTGGTCCCCTAGCCAAGGCACTGCGCCGAACTGCACACGGTGCGTTTCCTCGTGCAGACACACCCACAAACGGAAGTCACGTTCATTCACTTCGAGTGCACGTTCGACGTCCACGACAGTCGGAGCCACCAGAAGCAGCCGGCCCGGATCGGTGAGTGCTTCGTACTGCCCGAGCACCTTGCCGCTCAGCCACCCCAACGCTGCTCCGAGTTGCACGGCGCTGGCTCGCGAGCCGAGCACTTGGGCAGTGGCGGATGCGTCCTCGTGTTTGTCCTGCGCCCCCGGCCATAGTGCGAGCACCTCACCCATCGCTGCAACGTTCGAGTCGATCCACTCACCGCGGTCCACCACCACCGCTGGATGGCCGGGCTCAGCGTGCATACCGGTGATGGAAAACACGTGTTCTCGAGCTTCCTCCGCGTGATCACGCAACTGCGCTACGACCTCGCGGGCCTGACCCAGTTGGAGCTCCGGGCCCGAGGGAGCGAACCTGCGACCGAGCTTTCGGGCGAGGGACCAATCCACGGGCGCGGACATGCGGGCTACCTCGGTGCTTTCGGTGCGTCAGCCGCTGGCGGACGACACACCATCGCAACGAGATCACCCGACAAGCTCCAAGGTCCTGCCGCGTAGGGAATCAACACTGCATCCCCTCGCGCGATCTCCTGACCGTGATCACCCAACGTAAGGACGCCACGACCTTCGGTTGCGATCACGATCGCGAACCCGGCATCGACTGATTCGGTGGATCGCGAATGTCGGTGCAGACGGAAATACGGATCGGCAGCGGACGGCAGAGCGGAGATCAGTCCCTCGGATTCGATGTCCTCGCGCCCTACCACCAAACGCTCCAGGTCTGAATCGCTCACGGCACTGGTGTCAACCGCCTGGAGGGCGACGTCGAATCCCAGATCCAGGTGGCCGTCCTTGAAGCCATCGACCGCGAACCCCTCCCACTCCAACAGGATGGAAAGGTCCGTCGGCTCTTGGAGTTCGAGGACGAATACACCTTCTTGCACGGTATGCGGCAGTCCGGCCGGGACGAGCATCGCATCACCGGGTCGTACCTCTCGGGTGCGCAGCGCCGAGAGCAACGCTTCGCTATCGCGGTCCATGACCCAAGAACGCACCTGGTCGAGCGACATCTGCTCGGCGAAACCCACTCCCACGAGTGCTCCCTCGGGGGCGTCGAGGACGTACCAGGCCTCGGTCTTTCCGTGCGCGAGACCAAGGTGAGTTCGCGAGAAATCGCGGGTCGGGTGCAGGTGCACGGGTAGACGCTGGTCGAGGTCCAGCAACTTGACGAGGAGTTCGGTGCTCGAGCCGTACCGCTCCACATGATCGGGGCCCAGCCAGGCTTCCGGATCCGCGCTCACCTCCTCGGCGAGGGTCTTCCCGTCGGGCAAGACGGTGAGACCGGCCGGCGCTTGGCCGAAGCGCGCTGTAGCCGACCCGATCCATTCCTCGGGGCGCCGCGGACCGCCCGGGCCGTGCCGCAGTGCGCCGATGCGGTCACCACCGCGATAGAAGTGATCGAACTGGTTCACCGGTAGGACGATCGGGTTTCCGAGATTCACGAACTGCACCCACATTCTGCGAGTCGACTGGCAATGCGGTCCATGGTGTCGCGCGCCTGGGCCTGCGAGCGCACGTTGTTGGCGATGACGACGAACACCAAGGGACGACCATCATCACCCACGACCGTTCCTGCCAGTGAGCCGACACCCGTGAGGGTTCCGGTCTTGGCGCGGACCACTCCACGCCCAGCCGAGGTTGCCTTGGTGGTGAATCGATCGGCGAGGGTGCCGGTCACCCCGGCTACCGCGAGACCTTGCGCGATCGGAGCCCACCGCTCACCGAGCACCACATCGTCGAGGACGTCGGCGATGGCCACCGGCGCAACCTTGTTGCGACCCGACAATCCACTTGCGTCGGCCAAGTCGATGGATGCGGTGTCGATGCCCGCTTGGGTCAATAGCTGCGTCATAGCCCGCGCACCCCCGGCGAACGAACCATCACCGAGTACTTCCTTGCCGACGAGGTGGCCAAGCGACTCCGCAACGTCGTTGTCCGATTCGGTCAGCATCTGCTTGACGATCTCCGTCACCGTTGCCGACTCGACGCGGGACACCTCACTCGCACCAGCGGGCGCGATGCCCCGAGATATCCGTCCAACCTGCACCCCGCGCTTCTCGAGCAAAGTCGCGAAGACCTGCGCGGCCTTCTCCGACGGATCGTTGACGCGAGCGCGGGACGCTGGCGACCGTCTGCCCTGGTCGATCATCAGCGCAGTGACAGGTGCGGCGACTCCCGCTGCCGGGAATCCCTTCGGCCAACCAGGACCCAGCAGGCGACCGGTGAACAAAGAATCGTCGAAGACGATGTCGACGCGATTGCGCGTGCCGAGCTTCGTTGCGGTGTCACGCGCCAACCGACGAAGCGATGCCGGACCCTGGGGCGACGAGTCGGTCTTCAAAGCGCGCGGCAACGTGGCATCACCGCCACCGATCAAGTAGACGGTAGTGCCCAGCTTCGCTGTCCGGGTGATAAGTCGGGTGTTCGGACCCAGGGCCTCCAAAGCAGCGGCAGCGGTGAGGATCTTCACCGTCGAAGCGGGGGTCAGCGCACGGCTTCCTTGTTTGTCGAAGACGATCTGGCCGCTACCGGGATCCACCACGATCACTCCCGATCGACGCAGTGCATCGGAGCGAGCCAGGCGACCGATCTGCGCTCGCACACCGGCTGCGCTGGGAGCGGTTCCGCTTTGCGCGGTGACGGGGGTCCAGCCTGCACTCGAACTCGACGCACTGGGGTCAGGCAGTGATTCGGCGGCATTAGAGACGGGAGTCGGTCCCCACAGCAAGGCTGCAGCGAGCAGAACCACCGTGCATCGAACCATCCGCACCGCTCACCTGCCCTTCAACGGCCCTTCAGCGCCACGCCTCCGGCTACCCTACGCAAGGGGTCTTCCACCCCCACGGCCGTTCGCTTATAGCGTTCAACTCACAGCGTTTAAGCAACGGCGTTCAACCAACGGCGTTCAACCAACGGCGTTCAACCAACAGCGTTCGTCCACCGTCCACCCGCGAGCAGGGATCGATATTCATGGAACCACTTGAGTTCGACGTCACGATCGAGATTCCCGCCGGCAGTCGCAATAAGTACGAGATGGACCACGAGACCGGTCGGATTCGTCTCGACCGGATGCTCTTCACCTCTACGCGCTACCCGCACGACTACGGCTACATCGACGACACCCTCGGCCTCGATGGGGACCCCCTCGATGCTCTCGTCCTCGTCCAAGAACCCACGTTTCCCGGTGTGCTCATCAAGTGCCGTGCAGTGGGGATGTTCCGGATGACCGATGAGGCTGGCGGAGACGACAAGGTGCTCTGCGTTCCCGCGGGAGATCCGCGCATGGAGCACATGCGTGACATTCACCACGTCGCTGAGTTCGATCGTCTGGAGATCCAGCACTTCTTCGAGGTCTACAAGGACCTCGAGCCGGGAAAATCCGTCGAAGGAGCGACCTGGGTCGGCCGCGCCGAGGCCGAGAAGGAGATCCACGAATCGTGGGCAAGGCACCGACAGGCCCACGGCTGACCTGACGAAGGTCCCGAAGAGTCCCTCACTTCGACCCTGCCGGCGACGCCTCCCATGGGCATACCGTCGGGGGTATGAGGAGATTACTGATTCTGGGTGGCGGAACCGCCGGAACGATGGCGGCCAACAAGCTCCGTAAGGAACTGGCCAATCACGAGTGGCAGATCACCGTCATCGATGCGGATGACGAGCATCGCTACCAACCCGGATACCTATTCATGCCGTTCGGCACCTACAAGCCCTCACAGGTGACCAAGTCGCGCCGAGCCACGTTGAACCCTGCAGTGGATCTGCAGTACGGCGAGATCGACTTTGTTCGTCCCGAGGATCAGGTTGTGGCTCTCACGGACGGCCGCGAGTTCGCCTACGACATGCTCATCATCGCTACGGGCGTGAGTCCACGACCCGATCAGACGGACGGCATGCTGGGTGCGAACTGGCGCGATTCCGTCCACGAGTTCTATACCTTCGAAGGTTCGGTCGCCCTCGCTGAGAAGCTCGCCCACTGGCCCGGCGGCCGGCTCGTTGTCAACATCGTCGACATGCCGATCAAGTGTCCGGTCGCTCCGCTGGAGTTCGCTTTCCTGGCCGACGATTTCTTCAAGGGCAAGGGAATGCGCGACAAGGTCGAGATGACCTACGTGACACCCCTGCCCGGGGCGTTCACCAAACCCATCGCTGCCGAAGCTTTTGGCACCACCCTCGACGACAAGGGCATCGCGGTGGAATCGGACTTCATGCTGATGGAGATCGACAACGAGAAAAAGGCCCTGGTCTCCTACGACGAGCGCGAGATCCCGTTCGATCTGCTCGTGACCGTGCCGCTCAACATGGGGCAGGACTTCGTCGCACGTTCCGGACTAGGAGATGAACTCAATCTGGTGCCGGTGGACAAGTTCACGCAGCTTTCCACCCAGTACGACACCATCTTCGCCCTCGGCGACGCGAACAACATCCCCGCCTCGAAGGCCGGGTCGGTGGCGCACTTCGAGATCGACATCTTCGTGGAGAACTTCCTGCAACACATCGCGGGTGAGGAGATGCCACATAAGTTCGACGGCCATGCCAACTGCTTCATCGAGACCGGTGGCGGCAAGGCGATGCTCATCGACTTCAACTACGACTACGAACCACTACCCGGCAAGTTCCCCTACGCCGGCGTGGGTCCGATGAACCTGCTGAAGGAAAGCCGCATCAACCACCTGGGCAAACTCGCGTTCCGCTGGATCTACTGGAACGTGCTGATGCCTGGGCGCTCGATGCCACTACCTGCGCTGATGTCCCTCAAGGGCAAGCGCACAGACCTACTGGAAACCGAACAAGAACAAGAGCCGGCGCTCTCCGCATAGGAGACGCCCGCCACGGCACAAGTGAGGAGTTGATTGCCATGGCAACCACAACGATCAACGGTAAGGAAATCGTCGTCGATGACGAAGGCTTCATGACGCAGTACGACCAATGGGATGAAGGCATCGCAGCAGCGCTTGCTGCTGCCATCGACGTCGACATGACCGACGAGCACTGGAAGGTGATCCATTTCCTTCGTGAAGATTTCAAGGAGAAGGGTGAGACTCCCACGATCCGTCGAGTCTCGACCGCAGGCGGAGTGGACACCAAGAAACTCTTTCAGCTGTTCCCCAAGAAGCCGGCGAAGAAGATGTCCTACATCGCCGGTCTGCCCAAGCCGCACGGCTGCGTCTAGGAGG
>CAZQRR010000056.1:0-10686 GCA_964595675.1 uncultured Rubrivirga sp.
CGGTGGCCCAGGTGAGGTGGCGAGCCTGCTCAGCCCAGAACCCGAGTCGGTCCTCTGCAGCGTCGCTGAACAGCGACGCGGTGGCGTTCGCCGACGCAGTGAACTCCGCAGTGGGCGGAAAGACCCGGTTCTCTTGCAGCAGGTTCTCCAGCGCCTCGTTACTCACCACGATCCTTTCCACTATGGGAATCACAACTAAACCAAAGATGTGCCAGCGGCGCGATGAGAATGGCAGATCGAATTGTCTCCTTCCAGCACCGCTACCGTGCGTGCCGTGACCGGTCAACTCGGGCGGAGTCTGCTTCGTTGGACCGAACTTCCCGACGTCGCGGATGCCTTGACAGCAGCGCGCGGTGCCATCGATGAACTGCTGTGGCGACGCGACATCAGGGCCGATGCGGCGAGTGTGACCGCGGCCTCGAGGTTCCTGGGAGCTCGGGACTCCGCTGCAATAGAAGGTGCGGACATCGCCGTCGTCGAGGACTCACCCATGGGCCGGGTACTCGATGCTGCGGCAGCGGTCACCGGCGAGGCCCCGGCGATCGCCGACGTCTGGTCCGCTGCGCCGCTGCAGGCCTTGGCTCGACTCCACGCGGTGGCGGCTCGCCAGCACCTGCCGGAGGATGCGCTCGGACGCCCGCGTGTCGGCGATGAGGTGCCCGACGATCCGTTGAACACCGGACCGGCGCCCGATGCGGCAACGGCGTCGAGGCGGCTTGCCCTTCTCGCCGAACTCTCAGTGGACTCCGCGGCTGTGCCGGCGTTGGCCGTTGCTGGAATCGCGCACGCCGAGATGTTGGTGACTCGTCCCTTCGCCTGGGGTTCGGGTCTGGTCGGAAGGGCACTCGTGCGCGTGGTGCTGGTGGCGCGCGGCGTCGATCCGTCGATGTTCTCCATCCCGGAAGTGGGGATGATGACTCTGGGTCGTCCGGCGTACGTGCGGGCACTGCGCGCGTATGAGGACGGGAAGATCGACGACTATCTGCTGTGGTTCAGCCAATCGATCGGGCTAGGCGCGCAGCGTGCGACGACCATGTAATTCGTCGAAACCTGCAGTTTGCGTCGCAAGAATTCAATTTTGCGACGCAAGCTGCAGGTTTCGCTGCGGCTGTGGATAGTTGTTTGCACTCACAGCTCTGCTGGCGCATGGTCTCGTGGCATGCCCCGTCATCACGATCCCGATCCCGTGCTGCCGCCTTTGGCCGTGATGGATCAGGCGAATGCGGCTGGGCTCACTCGCCATCAGGTCAGGCAACGGGTTCGCGCGAGCATGTGGCTGCCTATTGCACGTGGCTCCTACGCCCCCGATGGTGAGCGTCTATTCGACGGTCTCGATGAGCATGGTCGTGCTCGCATGGTGCATGTGCAACGCGCGGTGGCCGCTGCCATCCGGAATCCCGGGGCGGTGGTCACGGACGCCAGTGCTGCTCTGGTGCACGGTCTGCCTACCTTGCACATCCCGGACAACGTCCAGTTGGCGGTATCGGCGCAGCGGTGGTCGGGAACCCGCAGCGGCATCGACTTTCGAACTCGGAACTTCCACGAGGGCGAGATAGTCGAAGGCCGGGTGCCCGTGGCTTCCCCTGAGCGCTGCTGGGTCGACATCACTCGATTCGGTTCGCTCGCCCACTCCCTCGTCACCGGCGACAGTGCTCTTCGCAACGGGCTGATCAATGGCGATCCGACGCTCATCGACGTGCAGCGCTGGCGTGGTCAGCGCGGATACCGGCGTTTGTCCCGTGCTCTCGACCTACTCGATGGGGCACGCGAGTCGCCGCTGGAGTCGTCGTCGTTCGCTTACTTCGTCGAACATCAATTGCCGACACCCCTCATGCAGGTGGAGATTCGCTCACGAGCATCTGGATTCATTGCACGAGTGGACTTCCTCTGGAAGGCGGCACGTGTGGTGGGTGAGGCAGATGGTCTTCTGAAATACGCGGACCGCGAGGCCATCTACGCCGAGAAACGGCGCGAGGATTTCCTGCGCAGCGAGGGATACACGGTGGTTCGCTGGGGGTGGGCCGACCTGAGGACGCTTGCCCTGGCGAGACGTTTGCGTCGGCTCCTGACGTGAGTGGCTGCGTCGAAACCTGCAGTTTGCGTCGCAAAATCGAATTCTTGCGACGCGAACTGCAGGTTTCGGCAGGGAGGGGGGGGGGAGGGCTAGGCGCGCAGCGTGCGACGACGCGCGTACCAGGTCAGCCCTAGTGCAACGGCGCCGATCGCCACACCCGCTCCCGCCGCGACAGCCTGTTTAGTCTCGATGGTGCGCCGCATTGCAACGGGGCGTTGGAAGTCCACGATCGGCCAGCCGTTCTCGAGCGCCGCTGCACGCAGACTCGCGTCGGGATTGACCGCAACCGGGTGCCCGACGACTTCCAGCATCGGAAGGTCGGTGACCGAATCGGAGTAGGCGAAGCAGTCCGTCAGGTCGTAGCCACGTTCGGCAGCGAGTCTTCGCATCGCCTCGGCTTTGCCCTCGCCGTACGCGTAGTAGACGATCTCGCCGGTGTACTTGCCATCCTCGATCGCAACTTGAGTTCCGATGGCTAGATCCGCACCGAGTCGCGCACCGATCGGCTCGACCACATCGGTACCCGAGGAGGAGATGATGATGACGTCCCGACCGGCGGCCTGATGTTCCGCCATGAGATCGAGTGCCTCTTGGAACACCATCGGATCGATGATCTCGTCGAGGGTCTCCGCGACGATCTGCTGGACCTTCTCGACTTCCCATCCGGTGACCAACTTCGACATGTACTCGCGCATGGTCTCCATCTGATTGTGATCAGCGCCGGAAGCATGGAACATGAATTGCGCGTAGGCGCTGCGAATCACATCCGTTCGACCGATCAAACCCCCGCGGTAGAAGGGGCGCGCGAACGCGAACGAACTGGATTTGGCCAAAATCGTCTTGTCGAGATCGAAGAACGCGGCGGATGCAGCCGGACCCGAGTTGCCCACCTAACAACGCTAGCGGGCGCAGGTGAATTACCGGTGGTCCACTGACCGACCAATCTGTATCCACAGGGTGAAAATCGAGTCTTCCCTGGGGCTGCTGTCGCATTGCATTGTTCGAACATGACTCAACATCCATTGCTCGTCTCGTCGTCCCTACCCCTCATAGACGAGGTGGTCCGTTTGGCCTCCACGGTCGCTCTGGAAGTGCAGGTCGCCTCGGACCTGCCAGCAGCCGCAGCCCATTGGTTGGGCGCGCCTTTGGTGATCATCGGCTCGGATGTGACCACCGATTCCACTGGGCTCGGTCGGCGTGCGCGAGTCATAGTCGCGCATATCGAAGACGACAACGACGACGCCATCGCGCAGCGTGACATGTGGCGCTTTGCCGTGGAGGTCGGTGCCGAGCACGTTGTGGAACTTCCCGATGGGGAACGCTGGCTGCTGGAGTCCTTGCGCGAGTGCGCGGAAGGGCCGCCCCGCAACGGCAAGGTCGTGGCGGTTCTCGGAGGAAGCGGTGGCGTGGGCGCCTCCACCCTCACGGTCAATCTGGCCGTGACTGCGTCGCGGTCGGGAATGCGCACACTTCTGATCGACGCCGACCCGTGGGGTGGTGGATTGGATCTGGTGCTCGGCGCGGAAGAGATCACTGGTGCTCGCTGGTCGGATCTGCACAACGTGAGCGGTCACCTTCCGTCCGGACATCTCGAGGCCGCCCTGCCTCGAGTTGCCGATATCTCGGTGCTCGCGTGCACGCGCTCGGATGAAGGACTTCCCGCACACGAGACGATGAGTGCGGTTCTCGGTGCGGGGCGACGCTCGCACGATCTCGTGTTGGTGGACTGCTCGCGGTGCGCCGATGAATTGCTCTCGGTGGTCCTGGGCGCCTGCGACGCCGCAGTACTCGTGGTGGGTGACCATGTTCGAGCCACCGCTGCGGCCGCCAGGCGTCAGGCGTGGCTACGAACCAAGGTGGGATCCGTGCGAGTCGTGCAAGCGAGTTCGCCTCGCGGCATCGGCAGTGATGACATTTCCCGTGCCTTGGGGGTGGATGTGATCGCGAGCATTCCGCACGTGCCATCCATGACCGTGCGCGCCGATGAAGGTGATCTTCCGTCGTTGCCGAGGGCCTACGCGGTTGCATGCGATGCGATTTTGGAAAGCCTCGGAACCGGAGAGTTGCGCAAGTTCGGACGGCCTGCGGCATGACGGGCGTCGATGCGATGCCGCGAGTCGGTAGTGCAAGTGCGGGTGCCGGTGTCGCCGATCGGGTTCGCGCGCGATTGCTTTCGCAGGGCAGGGAAGCCTCCGCTGCGAATGTGGTGCGGGCGTTACGCAGTGAAGGCATCGTGCTCGATGAATCGAGCTTGTTGGATGTCGTGGCATCCGTTCAGCGTGAACTGCTCGGCGCTGGCCCGCTCGAGACGCTCTTCACCACACCGGGCATCACCGACGTCCTGGTGATGGGTGATGGGCATGTGTGGATCGACCGTGGCCGCGGACTGGAAGATCACGGTCGACTGTTCAGCGATGAAGGACACGTCCTGCGCATCGCGACTCGGCTGGCGGGCTGGGCGGGTCGACGTCTCGACGAGGCATCACCTTTCGTCGATGCGCGGTTGCCCAACGGTGTGCGATTGCACTGCGTGATGGCTCCGATCGCCACGGATGGCACCTGCATGTCCTTGCGTATCCCGCGATCGGGTGGGATGTCACTTGATCAGTTGGTGGATTCCGGATCGGTGGATGCCCTCGGTGCGCAAGTGATCGAGGACCTAATCGGATCGCGGCGTTCGTTCTTGATCACCGGTGGGACGGGTAGCGGCAAGACAACCGTCTTGAATTCCATGCTCGCTTTGGTTCCCACCACCGAGCGCATCGTGATCGTCGAGGACACCGCCGAACTGCAGCCCGACCACCCCCACGTTGTTCGTATGCAATCTCGGCCACCCAATATCGAGGGGGCCGGCCACATCTCCATGCGAGATCTGGTTCGACAGGCCTTGCGCATGCGCCCGGACCGCATCGTGGTGGGAGAGGTTCGCGGATCGGAGGTAGTAGATCTCCTCACGGCTTTGAATACCGGCCACGAAGGTGGTTGCGGAACAGTCCATGCGAATTCTCCCCAGGATGTACCCACGCGCATTCAAGCTCTGGGCCTGATGGCCGGTGTCCCGCGTGATGCGGTTTCCGCGCTCTTGGCATCCGCGGTCGATGCCGTTGTGCACGTCCAACGGAACTCCGCAGGTGCGCGCACCGTCGCCAGCGTGCACGCCTTCGCCGACAGGAGAGGAGAGTGTCGACTGGAGCCGATCTACGTCCGCGGTGAGGAACTCAGGCGGAAGGCATGCTGACGGCTATTCCAGGTGCGGTACTGGTGGGTATCGCGGTATGGCTGCTCATCGCGCCAGCCTCACGAACACGACTCGAGGTGATCCACGGTGGCTCCGCACGCGATGTGGATTCGGTGAAGCGGTTCTTGTCCCGACGCAAGACGAAGCCCGTGACGGTGCACGAGCGACTCGCCGTTGCACTGCGAACACTGTCCGCGGAACTGCGCGCCGGAAGCACGCCGGGTGAGGCTCTAGCGCGGTCTGCAGGTGCTCCACCGCTGTGGCCGAACGCCCTGGCGGCTGCTCGCTTCGGTGACCCTGTCGACTCGGCTTTCGCAGCCGATGCGATCCTCCATCCCTCTATCTCCGGCCCCCTTCGGCAGTTGGCGGCGAGCTGGCACGTAGGCGTGATGCGCGGTTCCGGGCTCGCCGTCTCCGTCGAGCGACTAACGCTGTCACTGCGTGCGCAACAAGAGCTGCAGACGACATTGCGGAATGAATTGGCCGCGCCCCGGGCTACCAGTCGAATGCTGGCGTTCCTTCCGGTCATCGGTGTTGCGATGGGTTACCTACTAGGCGCCAATCCGATTGCATGGTTCCTCGGGTCTCCGGTGGGCTTGAGCATCTTGCTTGTCGCTGTCTTGCTGACGATCGTCGGTGCCTTCTGGACCCGCGCGATCGTCCGTCGGGTCGAACGCGGTTTGGTGTGACGGCCGGCGATGGGTCTCCTCGGCGCTGTGCTCATCGGTGTTGCTGCAGCCTTGTGGTTGACCTCACCCAGCAGAGAGCGACTGGCGCGGTTGGCTCCTTCGCACGCGGCCGCTGAACGAGTTCTTGATCGTCGCTCCCGATCTCGCATCGCATCAAGACGACGAATGACCGTCGATGCGACCCGTTTGCTGGCCCAAGCACCGGTCGTGGCGGATCTCTTGGGGACGGCGATCGCGGCGGGTGCGACGGTTCCTGAAGCGCTGGTAGTGGTTTCCCGCGCGATGGACGACCCGATCCGATCTCGGCTCGCCTCCGTGGTCACCGCCATCGAGTTGGGAGCCGATCCGAACTCGGCCTGGGCGACCTGGCTGGATGAGCCAGCGCTCTCCCCGGTTGCCCAGGCGATCATCCGATCCCAGCACAGTGGCTCGCCCTTGAGCGTGGTCCTTGATTCCGCTGCGGCCGATATGCGTCACGCCTACCGCGCGGATGTGGAAGCTCGGGCGCGCGCTGCCGGTGTCCGAGCGGTTGCGCCGTTGGCCCTTTGTTTTCTTCCCGCGTATCTGCTGGTGGGTGTCGTGCCGGTGGTCGCCGGCTTCGCACGCTCGATGTTCGGCTGACGACGCTTTGAATTGAATCGGCTGCTTCATCCACAGCCGGCGTGAACGCAATTCCCAGATGCATTTCGCACTGTTCCCCATCTGTCATCGAAAGGCGATGGTGGTTCAGCACGCATCGAGGGTCGATAGGTGCCATCCGAGGAGCCGAGGGTTCCTCGGATGAAGAACCGATGAGGAGAGATGTCATGAACGGAACACTTGTGATGAAGGTCCGCGGAGTTCTCACTCCGCAGCGGCTGTCCAGCTTGCGCGACGACCAGGGACTAACCACTGCTGAGTACGCGGTGGGAACCGTTGCGGTTGCTGGTTTGGGTGGTGTGCTGATCAAGCTGCTCACCAGCGAAGCGGTGCGAGATCTGATCTGGAAGGTCGTCCAGGGCGCTTTCGCGGCGATGCTGGGTGCCTGACATGCGCATACGAGTGAGGAGCTTTCGCTGCGAGCGTGGTTACGTGGTGGCTGAAGCTGCGTTCGTCATCCCGGCGATCATCGTCGTTGCGGTATCCGCCGTCTCGTTGATGTCGATTGCGTTGGCTAGCTTGGCACTTCATGGTGCTGCGCACTCGGCGGCACGCGACATCGCTCGAGGTGCTGCCCCTCACTCCGTGCAAGCAACGGTGAATGCGTCGTTGCCCGAAGCCACCGTCACCGTCACGTCTATCCCCCAGGGCGTGGCGGTGACGGTGCACCGCGACATGACACTCGCCGGCGGCATCGTCGGTGGCCTGTCGGTACCCCTCGAGCATCGCGTTGTGGTTCCGTGGGAGGCGGGCGTCCAATGAAAGGCGGGCCTGCCATGAAATGCGGGCATGCCATGACATGGCATGCCGAGGAGCGTGGGTCGGCGACGCTTCTGGGCGTTGCCATCGTGCTGGTCCTGGTTTCCATGCTCATGCTGCTGTCTTCCGCCGGAGCCTGGTTGCTCGCTCACGCACGCGCTTCCTCGGTCGCCGATGTCGCAGCACTAGCGGCGGCGCGCCAGGGCTCGTGCGAAGCGGCTCGAGTGGCGACTGCGCTGAATCGGGCGCGGTTGCAGGAGTGTTCCTGGCAGGGAACGGATGTGATGGTGGTCGTTGCGATGCAGGTGACTGCACCGGCTCTGCCGCATGCGGAAGTCCAGGCAGCGGCCCGGGCTGGCTACTAGTCAGTCCACGGATGGGAGAGCCCGCACCAGCGCCCGAAGCACCTCAACGGCTCCTGACTTGTCGAGAGGATCGTTTCCGTTCCCGCACTTGGGGGATTGGATGCACGACGGGCATCCGCCGATGCAACGGCAGGAGCGAATCGCATCGGCGGTGGTGGACAACCAGGCTGGGGCCACCTGCGAACCACGCATCGTGAAGCCCGCACCTCCGGGGACTCCGTCGTAGATGAAGATCGTCGTCTGACCGGTGTCCGGGTGGAAGGCAGTCGAGACACCGCCGATATCCCATCGATCGCACGAAGCGAACAGCGGAAGCAGACCGATCGCCGCATGTTCGGCGGCGTGCACTGCGCCGGGTAGGTCGGGCAGGTGCCCCACTTCGCGATCGTCGATCGTCCACCACACCGCCTGCGTGGTCAGCACCCTCTCGGGAAGTTCGAGATCCCGGATGTCGAGCAATGTCCCATCGAGTGCACGCCTTTCGAAGGCCACCGTGCGTGAGATGACATCCACCATGCCGGTGTGCATGCGGGCACCCGACCCGGTCCACGTCCGCGAAACGTCGCGAATGCGGATATCGCTGACATCGCGAGCGAAGGTGGTGTAGTCGACCTCCTGCGTGATCACCATCGCTACGGAATCGTCCAGGTCCAAGGACACCACCACGTGGGTCACCCCCTGGTGCACGTACACCGCTCCGGGATGAACCTGCCGGTGTGATGACGACGCGTCTACCGTGCCGAGCAATCGCCCGGTGCCTTGTTCGACGATGCGCACCGTCTCGCCGGTTCCGCGCAGGTCGGTCATGTCGTGTGGACGTTCGCGGGAAGTCCAGTACCAACCGGTAGGGCGCCTTCGCAGCAGGCCGCGCTCGGCTAGGTCGGCAAGTACCTGCTCGGAACCTTCGGGAAAATACGTGTGTGCATCCACGATCGGCAGTTCACTGGCCGCCGACGCCAGATGCGGCTCCAGCACGTACGGATTCGACGGATCGAAGACCGTCTCCTCGAACGGCCGTGCGGTGATCGCCTCTGGGTGCTCGACCAGGTAGGTGTCCAAAGGATCCTCTCGAGCGATGAATGCGGCGACCGACGCCTCCTCGCCGCGACCGGCCCTGCCGAACTGTTGCCACAACGACGATCGGGTGCCGGGCCATCCCGCGGAGATCACCGCGTCCACACCCGAGATATCGATCCCCAACTCCAAGGCGTTCGTCGTGGCCAGGGCGCGCGTAGTTCCATCGCGCAGGCTCTGCTCGAGGGAACGTCGTTCCTCCGACAGGTAACCGCCGCGGTACGCCGCGACCAGATGGGCGTCGTCGCCCAACTTCTCCTGGGTCAAGGATGCGACGTACTCGACGGCACGACGACTGCGCAGGAATGTGAGGACTTGGCAACCGCTATCCACGGCGAGTGCGGTGAGCGTCGCGGCCTCACGAGTCGCGGAAAGTGGTGTGTCGGAATCCTGCATCGGCGATTGCCACAGCACGATCGTGCGCTCGGCGGCCGGGGAGGTGTCTTCGGTGATCGCCACGACGGGCGCGCCGATCAACCGCTCGGTGCTTCGCGCCGGTTCACCGGATGTTGCCGACGCGGCGATGATCACCGGGGTGCTGCGGTAGTGCGCTGCGAGCCGCCGAAGACGACGCAGCACCAGGCCGACGTGCGCGCCGAAAACTCCGCGATACGCGTGTGCCTCATCCACCACCACGTACCTGAGGTTTCGAAGCACGCGCGACCAGCGTTCGTGACCGGGAAGTATCGAGTAATGCAGCATGTCCGGATTGGTGAGCAGCACGTTGGCGTGTCGACGGGCCCACGCGCGATCGTCTGCGGAGGTATCGCCATCCACCACAGCAGCGCGCACGCCCGGAATGTCGAGCTCTTGCCAAGCACGCAGTTGATCGTGCGCGAGTGCCTTGGTGGGCGCGAGGTAGAGCGCGCAGGGTTCACTCAAGACGGACGCTCCGCGTTCGAGCACCGAAGCCACGATCGGCATCGAGAAGGCCAGGGACTTACCCGAACCGGTGCCGGTCGCGATGACCACATGGGATCCCTCGTGCGCTGCTTGTGCTGCATCCACTTGATGCAGCCACGGCCTCGCTACGCCTCGCTCAGCCCATCGATCCACGGCAACCTGCGGCAACCAGGTCGGCCACGATGCCCGCTCACCGGCGCGCGAGGGAATATGGATGAGGTCCCGCACCGCGTCGGGTCGAGCGCTGGTCCACGCCTCCAACGCCGCCAGTCCGGCGGAAGACGGGTTGCCGAAGGGAACTGAGGAATTGCTCGACACCTCCTCATTGTCGCCCGCAGGTGTGCCAGAGTGTGAGCGTGACGGATTCGCCCTTCGCAGTCGCCACCGAGCAGGTTCCCGTCGAAGGCAGCACGGTCACGGTCGTGACGATCCACGGCGAGATCGACGCGCATACCGCCGATCAGGTCCGCTCAGCGGTGGATGCCGCCCTCAGCCCCGGCGCCCAACTCGTGGTGGACCTCAGCCACGTCACCTTCATGGACTCGACCGGCCTCGGAGTCTTCGTCACCACCTTGAAGCATCTGCGGGAGAACGAGGGCTCGCTGGATCTGGTCATCACCTCACCTCGAGTGATGAAGGTCTTCGAATTGACCGGCTTGGACGTCATCATCCCCATTCACGAGGACCGCGACACCGCTCTTGCTCGCTAATTGTGGCTAACGCCACGTATCTTTCCCTCGCTATCTCCCTAGCCCGACCCCCTGCGCACCGTCTATCTGCGTAGACTTCGCCGGATCGCGAGGCGGGCGGCTCACCGGGGGACTTTCCCGGCGTGCCCCTAGCCGGAGCCGACCTGAGGAGAAACATGATCGAGTTGACCGGGAACAACGTCGTTCTCGTCGTAATCGTGGGTGTCATCGCCCTGGCCGCCCTCGTGGTGGGAGG
>CAZQRR010000057.1:0-10371 GCA_964595675.1 uncultured Rubrivirga sp.
TTTCCCATGATGTCGAGGAATTCAGAGAAGGACGCAACCCCGATGCGGTGGAACGCGGACGGAAGCGACTCGGTCACTGGCCGCCCTTTTGCACGAAGGACTTCACGAAGTCTTCCGCGTTCTCCTCCAGGACCTCGTCGATCTCATCGAGGATCGAATCGACGTCGGCGTCGAGGGCCTCCTTGTCCTCGGCGGACGAGGTGGATGGAAGCGACTCCTCTACCACCGCGTCGTGATCCTCGCGGCGCTGGGCCTTCTTGTGTTCGGCGTTCTCCTGGGCTGCCATGGCTCCAGACTATCCGGCTAGTCCGCGGTGAGCGCGTCGATGAGGGCTCCAGCATCGGCAGCCGCATCGAACAGATGCCCTACGTGATCCTTCGTCCCCCTCGTCGGTTCAACGGTGGGTACGCGCAGCAAGGTCTCGCGCTCGGGTAGGTCGAAGACCACCGAATCCCACGAGGCGGCAGCGATGGACTCCGGAAAGCGCGACATGCACTGGCCGCGGAAATAGGCGCGGGTATCGGCGGGTGGCTGGGTGCGGGCGCGCTCCACCTCCTCGTCGTCGAACATGCGCACCAAACGACCACGCTGCTCGAGCTTGGCCGCGAGCCCCTTCTCCGGACGGATGTCGGAGTACTGCAGGTCCACCAGTGCTAGGCGTGGATCCGACCACTCGAGGCCATCGCGCCTGACATAGCCTTCGATCAGTGCGAGTTTCGCGACCCAATCGACGGTGTCTGAGACCGACTTCGGATCGGTGTCGAGGGCATCCAGGTGAGCACCCCACTTCGCCAGGACATCTTTGGTTTGTTCGTCGTACTGGGAACCCCATCGGGAATCGCAGTAGGCCCACGCTCGCTCCAGAAACGCGCGCTGTATATCGATGGCGGTCATCAAACGGCCGTCGGCGAGAGCGATAAGGTGCGTCAGCTGCACGTCGTGGGACACGCGATGCATTTCGTTCACCGGTTCTGTGGGCATCAGATCGAATCCATCGAGAAAGCCGTCCTCGATCATCGCCAGAACGATGGAAGTGGTCCCCATCTTCAAGTATGTGGCCGTATCGCTGAGATTGGCATCGCCCACGATCACGTGCAGCCGGCGGTACTTTTCCGGATCGGCGTGAGGTTCGTCGCGGGTATTGATGATCGGGCGCTTGAGGGTGGTCTCCAAACCCACTTCCACCTCGAAGAAGTCAGCCCGCTGACTGAGTTGGAACTGAGCCTTTCGGCCCTCTTGGCCCACACCGAGCCGGCCCGCGCCGGTGAAGACCTGACGGGTGATGAAGAAGGGAGTCAGATGCCGAACCACATCCGCGAACGGGGTCGCGCGCCGCATCAGGTAGTTCTCATGCGTTCCGTAGGAAGCGCCCTTGTTGTCGGTGTTGTTCTTGTACAGCAGGATCTGCTGTCCTCCGGGCGTTGCAGCGGCAGCCTGGGCCGCCATGTTCATCACTGCCACACCGGCCCGATCCCACAGGACTGCATCGCGTGGGTTGGTGACTTCCGGTGATGAGTACTCCGGATGCGCGTGGTCGACATACAACCGCGCACCGTTACCCAAGATCACGTTCGCCAGTCCCAGGTCCTCATCGGTCAACTGGCTCGGGTCTGCGTCGGCTCGGGACATGTCGTAACCGCGGGCATCGCGCAAGGGCGATTCTTCGTCGTAGTCCCATCTGGCTTTCCCGGATCTCGCCTCGGTCGTGAGGTAGGCGTAGGCATTGACGATCTGCGAGGAGGTGACCATCGCATTCATCGTGGGATGACCGGGCACGCTGATGCCGTACTCGGTCTCGATGCCCATGATCCGGTGGACGCTCACGGACACATCCTTGCGTGGTGGGGGTGGAGGTGGACGTTCCGGTCTACAGGTACTGGCCCGTGTTCGCGATGTTGTCGATCGATCGCCCGGGAGCCCCGCCCTTCTTGCCTTGGATGAGCGTGCGGATGAACACGATTCGTTCACCCTTCTTGCCCGAGATGCGCGCCCAGTCATCGGGGTTGGTGGTGTTGGGCAGGTCCTCGTTCTCACGGAACTCGTCCACACACGCATCCAGCAGATGCTGCACTCGGATGCCCTTTTCGCCCGTCTCCAGGAATTCCTTGATCGCGGACTTCTTGGCACGCGAGACGATGTTCTCGAGCATCGCACCGGAGTTGAAGTCCTTGAAGTACAGGACCTCCTTGTCGCCACCTTCGTAGGTGACTTCCAGGAAGCGGTTCTCCTCGGACTCGGCGTACATCCGCTCGATGGCGCGCTGGATCATCGATGCGCAAGCCGCCTGCGCATCTCCCCCGTGCTCGGCCAGATCATCGCGGTGGATCGGCAGGCTCGCCACCAGGTATTTACTCAAGATGTCCTGGGCGGATTCCGCGTCGGGCCGTTCGATCTTGATCTTCACATCGAGGCGCCCGGGTCGAAGGATCGCCGGATCGATCATGTCCTCACGGTTGGAGGCTCCGATCACGATCACGTTCTCCAGGCTCTCCACGCCGTCGATCTCGGAAAGCAACTGCGGGACGATGGTGTTCTCCACGTCGCTACTCACGCCGGTGCCGCGGGTGCGGAACAGGGAATCCATCTCATCGAAGAACACGATGACCGGCATGCCTTCGGATGCCTTCTCCCGAGCCCGCTGGAAGACCAGACGGATATGACGCTCGGTCTCACCCACGTACTTGTTGAGCAACTCCGGACCCTTGATGTTCAAGAAATAGCTCTTCGCCTCGAGTTTGCCGGTTTTCTCGGCCACCTTCTTGGCAAGGGAGTTCGCGACGGCCTTGGCGATGAGTGTCTTGCCGCATCCGGGTGGGCCGTACAACAAGATGCCCTTGGGTGCGCGCAGATCGTGTTCGGCGAACAGATCCGCGTGAATGTAGGGAAGTTCCACTGCGTCGCGGATGGAGTCGATCTGCGACGCCAGGCCACCAATGCGGGTGTAGTCGATGTCCGGCACTTCCTCTAGGACGAGTTCCTCGACCTCCGCGCGTGGCACCTGTTCGATCACGTACCCGCTTCGCGCGTCGCACATCAAGGCTTCACCGGCGCGCAACTTGACGTTCTTCAGCGGCATCCCGATGCGCATGACGCGTTCTTCGTCAGCATTCGCGACGACCACACAACGATCCGCGCCGAGCATCTCCTTGAAGGTGACGATCTCGCCCACGACCTCGTATTCGCGCTTGCCGACTATGTTCATCGACTCGTTCAGCACGACCTCCTGGCCGGGCTCCAAGGTGTCTGAGCCCACACCGGGGCTCACCGCCACACGCAGTTTGCGGCCTGAGGCGATGACGTCCACCGAGCCGTCGTCGTGGGCTTCGATGAACGTGCCGTAGCCGCTGGGCGGTTCGCCGAGCCGATCCACCTCGGCCTTGAGCGCCACGATCTGCTCGCGGGCATCACGCAGGGTCGCCACCAGGCGCTGGTTGTGGTCCTTTTGGGCTGTCAACTCACCTCGGACCTCGCTCAGCGCGGTCTCCAAGGCGAGCAACCTGCTCTCCGGGCTCGGCTCATGCATGGGGCACCTCCTGCCGTCGACCCTAACCCGGTTCGGCGTTTCCTGCGGGTTGGTCGGCACCAGGCCCCGCGTAGTCCTCACCGTAGGCACCCGGGGCAGGACGGCGCTTGCGCTCGGGGGCCTGCTGGCCCGGGGCCATGTGGCGGGCGGCCACCAGAAAGCCGGTGTGCCCGGACATCCGGTGATCAGGGCGCACGGCCAGACCATCGAGGTGCCAGGTGCGCACGATGCTCTCCTCGGCGCGCGGCTCGGTCCACCGACGCGACAGGCGCATGGTCTCGATCAGCCGCGACAGCTGCGTCGTGGTAGCCACGTATCCGACCAGCGCGCCACCGGGGCGCAGCAGTCGGTCGGCTACTTCGAGGCACTCCCACGGCGCGAGCATGTCCAGCACAACAGCGTCAAGGCCCAGATCGCCCGCTCTCGGGTCTAACCGAGCCCGATTTATCTCCTCGTCGGTGAGTTCTGCGAGATCGCCCTCGATGAGATTCCACGATGTGGGCAGTCCACCGAACCAGCGCGCAACGTTCTCCCTTGCTTGTTCGGCGAAGTCCGATCGGCGCTCGAAGCTGATGACATGACCCAGTGGTCCGGTCGCGCGCAGCAGGAAACAGGTGAGCGCCCCGGATCCCACACCGGCCTCCAGAACCCGCGATCCAGTTCCCAGATCTGCCAGCGCGACGATCCGCGCGGCGTCCTTGGGGTAGATGACCGCGGCTTGGCGCGGCATGCCCAGGACGTAGTCGTCCAATTGGGGCCGCTGCACCAGGTACGCGATGCCGCGGGTGGAGATGGTGGTGGCACCCTCAGGCAAACCGATAAGCGCATCATGGGGAATCTGACCGCGGTGGGTATGCAGGATCGCGCCCGCACGCACCGTGATGGTGGTCTTGTTTCCGCGCGTGTCGGTGAGTTGCACGAGGTCACCGACCACGATGGGACCGGTTGCTCGCGGGGTGATCTCAACTGGATCGAACGACGGCTGCGGGTGGGACGGACGCGCCATTCGACGGACCCTAGCGGGAACGCACCTAGGGTGATGTTCATGTTCCCTGCGTCGCTGTCCCCCTCGCGCGCGGGTGACTTCCTCACGTGTCCGTTGCTGTATCGGCTCCGAGTGGTCGACAAGCTCCCCGAACCACCGTCAGCCGCTGCCGTTCGTGGCACCTTGGTGCACGGTGCTCTGGAGGATCTCTTCGCCCTCGACGCTGCCGAACGCACAGCAGATCGGGCCGTGGAATTGTTCGAACGGCGTTGGCTCGCTTTGCAGGAAAGCGACCCGGAAGGCGCGCAGTCCTTGATAGAAGGGATATCCGCCGAAGCCGACTCCTCGATGGTCGCCCAAGCAGTTGTCGGGCCAGCGCGAACGCTGCTGGACACCTACTTCTCGATGGAAGACCCCACCCGCCTGGAACCCCATGCGCGCGAGATGGCGGTATCCACCGACCTGGACGACGGACTCACCTTGCGCGGGTTCGTGGATCGCGTGGATCGAGCACCCGATGGTCGCATCCGGTTGGTCGATTACAAGACGGGCAAGAGCCCGGGCGCAGGGTATGAATCCAAAGCGATGTTCCAGATGCGCTTCTACGCACTCGTGTGGTGGCGCATGACCGGCGATGTACCCACGAAATTGCAGCTCATGTATCTCAAAGACGGTCAGACGATCAGCTATGAGCCCGAGTCGGAGGAACTGCTCGCTACCGAACGCAAGGTGCTGGCGATTCGCGATGCGATCGCGAGGGCCGTTGACGACGGATTCCGTCCGTCGCCTTCGGCGCTGTGCAGTTGGTGCTCGTTCCACGAGTACTGCCCGACCCAGGGCGGCACAACACCGCCGCTACCCGCCATTGCTTAGCGCCTGCCTCCAAAGGCTTTGCGGTGAATGTCCGGCAAGGGTGTCGATTTCGTAGACGCCCGCAATGTCCGACGGGATCGGTGCGATGTGCGGAATGGCCACTACGACACATCCGGCGCCAGCGGCGGAGCGAACCCCCGTGGGTGAATCCTCGATCGCCAGACATTGACTCGGCGAAAAGCCGAGTAATTCCGCCGCGCGCAGATAGGGCTCCGGGTGCGGCTTGCTGTTGACGATGTGATCCCCGGCCACCACGCAGGTGAACGGATCGCTGCCGATCTCGATGAGCATCCGATCGGCCAACGCTTCGACAAGTACCGCCCACGATGCAGTGACGAGTGCTCGGGGCACTCCAGCATCGATCGTCGCTCGGAGGAAGTCCCGCGCACCGGGTCGCCACATCAGTGCGGCCCGGCGCATGTGATCCTCGATCGTGTTCAAGAGCAACCGACCCACGTCCTCGCTGCTGCGCTGGGTTCGGCTCCTTGCGACCATGTAGTCGGCCACTCGCTCGAGTGGTCCACCCAGGCAGTGCTGTTGATCTTGCTCATTCCAGTCCGCGCCCAATTCGGCCATGACGTCGATTTCCGCCGCCAGCCACAGGTGCTCGCTGTCGATCAGAGTGCCGTCCATGTCGAACAGCACGGCGCTGGGTAGGTCGTGCATCGCACTGGGAGTCTAGGTGTCCGCGAGTGCAAGGTCCTGCTCCCGTGAGCCGGGAGCAGACAGCATGGCTAGCGTGTGCCCAATGCGCGTACGAACCTCCGATGGCGCCTTCGTGGTGGCCGAGGACATCACCAGGGTCGATGCGTCGATCGACCAGGAGCTTCCCCTGGTCCTGCTGCACGGCCTGTCCCAACAGCGGCACTACTGGGGACCGGTGATGAATCGGTTCCATGGCGGTCGAGTGATCGTGCTCGACCAGCGCGGGCACGGTGATGCGTCGGTTACCGATGACGGCACCGACGTCGGCGTGGATTTGGACTTCAGCATGGATCGACTCGCCGCCGATGTGATCGACGTGCTCGACGCTCTCGACATTCCCCAGGCGATCGTGGTCGGACATTCCTGGGGCGCATCGGTCGCGCTGCACGTCGCCGCGACCCATCCGACCCGCATCCGGGCGTGCGCGCTGATCGACGGTGGACTGTTCGGACCTAGACACCTCGTGGGGAGCGCCGGTTCACACGATGAAGTGCGCGAGGCGCTACGGCCACCACCACTAGGACTGATGCAGCCGGTGCTGTGGCAGGCCATCAGCGGGGGTGATCTCTCGCCGTATTGGGGTCCGGAGATCCAAGCCGCGCTCGAACCGACTTTCCGCATCGATGAGACCGGCCGCGCGTTCACCCGGTTGGGCATGGATCGACATATGGCCGTTCTGGACGGATTGTTCGACTACGACCCGAACCCCGATATTGCCGCCGTCGCGTGTCCGGTATGGGTGGTGGTGTGCGAATCCACTACCCCAGCGGACGACGATCCCGTGTCACTCGCCTGGCGGGCGGCGCGCGTGGCGGCCATCGAGGACCTTCCCGCGCCATTCTTCGTTCAGCGTTGGTACCGGGCCCTGCACGACGTACCCTTGCAGTGGCCGGCCCTGGTGGCCGGTCTGCTGGAGACGATTGCGGAGCGAACACGTGCGTGAGGGGGCCTGTTGATCGAGTACGACGGTCTCCCTTCGCTCACCGATCCGGTGATGATCGCGGCATTCGAGGGATGGAACGACGCCGGAGAGGCAGCCAGTTCGACCATCACACATCTACGAGAGGTGTGGCAGGCCGAACTCCTGACCGAACTCGATCCGGAGGAGTACTACGACTACCAGGTGAATCGTCCGCATATCAGCATGGATACCGCAGGGGTGCGCCAACTCGAATGGCCCTCCACACGAATCTACGTTGCGCGCATCCCGCTATTTCCACGTGATGTGGTCCTGATCCAAGGGATCGAGCCGAATATGCGCTGGCAGCAGTTCACCCGCGAGGTTTTGGGCCTGGCGGCCGAACTCGATGTGAACCTGGTCGTCACCCTCGGTGCGCTGCTCTCCGATAGCCCGCATACCCGCCCGGTTCCGGTGACCGGGTCCACTACTGACGCACGGTTGGCTGCAGACCTCGGCATGGAACCCAGCAGCTACGAAGGGCCGACCGGGATAGTCGGAGTGATCCAAGAGGCCTGCGAACGGTTCGGCTTGCCGGCGGTGTCGCTGTGGGCGGCAATCCCGCACTACGTCGGCCAAGCACCCTCACCCAAGGGCACGCTTGCGCTGGTTCGCAAGGTCGAGGATGTGCTGGACATCCCCGTACCGCTCGGTGATCTCGTCGAAGAGGCCCGCGCCTGGGAGATCGGAGTGGACGAACTCGCCGAGGACGATGAGGAAGTGGCCGACTATGTCCGCCAACTCGAACAAGCGCGCGATACGACCGAGTTACCCGAGGCATCCGGCGAGGCAATCGCCGCTGAGTTCGAGCGATATCTCAGACGTCGGCACACTGACTGACGCCAGTTCGACCAAAGGCACGACTGACGCCAGTTCGTCCAAAGGCACGACTGACGCCAGTCAGTACGAAGGCACGACTGACGCCAGTCAGTACGAAGGCACGACTGACGCCAGTCAGTCCAAGAGCTCGAAGAGCGCGTCAACTCCGCCCGCGCTGTACTGGAGCCACGCCGGACCTGCGACAGCGTCTCGATGACGTTCGTATTCCTGCCGCCAAGCGTTGAAGGCTTCCTTGGCATCGGCGCCGCGCTGAACCTCGCGCAGAGCCGCCCAGCGTCCCTCGAAGTACTTCACCGATTGCCCCGTGGTGCCTGTCATCGACACCTTGCACAGCGGCGCTCCTCCGGAGGCCTTCGTCAAATCGGCCTCGGCAGTTTCGATCAACCTCGCCAGTCGGACCGGATCGACCGTGGCGCTCACTGCCGACCTTCGCTGCCTTCGCGTTCTGGCACTCCCCGGAGCTTCAGGTACTCGTGCACCGACCGGCGCGCGGCAGGATCCAGGTCAGGGTCGTCGCTGGTACCTGCGGAGATATCGCGCAGGATCCTGCCGGCCACCTGCTTGCCCCATTCCACGCCCCATTGGTCGAATGAATTGATCTGCCAGATAGCCCCTTGCACGAACACACTGTGTTCGTAGGCGGCGATCAGCGCTCCGAGGGTGAAGGGGCTGAGTTCGGGAAGCATCAACACGGACGTGGGCTTGTCGCCGGTGATCACCTTGTGGGGGATCAAGCTAGGGGCTGTTCCAACGACGCTCAATTCCGTTTCGGACACACCGCAGGCGAGTACGGATGCCTGGGCAAGCGCGTTTGCTACGAGCATGTCGTGCTGCTCGGCCTCGGCTTCCGATGCCTGATCGCCCGGGTTTGCAACCACGATGATGTCGGCCGCAACATCATCGGTGCCCTGGTGCAGCAGTTGGTAGAACGAATGCTGGCCGCCTGTTCCCGGCTCGCCCCAGACGATCCCGCCGGTCGGGTAGCCGACGCGGGTGCCGTCCCGACGAACCGACTTGCCATTGCTTTCCATGATGAGTTGCTGCAGGTAGGCCGGAAAGCGCGATAGGTCGTTGCTGTACGGAAGTACGGCGGTGGTCGGGATGCCAACGAATGTGCGATTCCACACCGCGAGTGCTCCCATTACCAGTGGGACGTTGCTGCGCGCCGGTTCGGTGCGGAAGTGCTCGTCCATCGCTGCGAAGCCATCGAGCATCGCGCGGAAGTTAACCGGACCGATGGCGATCATCGTCGATAGCCCGATCGCCGACGGCATCGAGTAGCGGCCTCCAACCCAATCCCAGAATCCGAACATGTTCGCCGTATCGATGCCGAAGGCGGCTACGGCATCTGCGTTTGTCGATACAGCGACGAAATGCCGGTCGACGGCAGAGCCTCCCAGGGCGGAGGTCAGCCACCGGCGGGCCACGTGCGCATTGGCCATCGTCTCCTGTGTGGTGAAGGTCTGGGACGCCACGATGAACACCGTGGCGCCAGGATCGAGTTCACTGAGGACAGCAGAGATGTCAGCCGGATCGACATTGGACACGAAGTGACACCGTATGTTCGGATCTCGGTACTGCCGCAGGGCTCGATAGGCCATCGCCGGCCCTAGGTCCGATCCACCGATGCCGATGTTGACCACATCGGTGATCGGCCGGCCATCGGCTCCCTTCCACCGACCCTGGCGGATTTCCTCGGCGAAAACCTGCATTCGATCGAGCACGCCGTGAACGTCCGCAGCCACGTCGTGCCCGTCCACCTCCATCTGGGCGAACGGAGGAAGCCGCAGGGCGGTGTGCAGGACTGCACGATCCTCCGTCGTATTGATGGGCTCGCCTGCGAACATCGCATCGCGCCATCCATCGACGTCCGCCCCACGCACCAAGGCCATGAGGGCGTCGAACGTCGATTCATCCAAGCGCTGTCGGCTGAAATCGAAATCGATCCCCGCCGCGGCGAGGCGCAGGAAGTCGCGCGGTCCATCGAGCATTTCCCGGATCGTGGGCTGCGAAGGACTTTGCGCACGCTCGACCAACACCGACCAGGCCGGCAACGTGGACGGGTCCATGACGGAGTTGTCGGAAGTGGTCATGACGCGAGCTTCACTCCCAACAGGGCGTCGGCTGTACGAATCATCAGATCCGGCGCCCCAGGGTCGTCACCACCTGCCGTGAGTGCCCGGTGCGCCCAGGCATCAAGGGCATCGAGGGCCGAGGGTGTCTTCAGGTCGTCGGCAAGAGCCTCACGAATCCGCGCAAGGGTGGGCTCGGCATTCGGTCCTGCGGGCAGTGATGCTGCTGCCCGCCAGCGAGCCAGGCGCTCAGCGGCACCCTCCAGCCCGTGCGGGGTCCACGCCCAATCACTGCGATAGTGATGCGCCAGCAGCGCCAATCGGATAGCCATCGGATCGACGCCTTCGTGGCGCAACGTCGAGACGAACACCAGGTTGCCCCGCGACTTGCTCATCTTGTGACCCTGCCAGGACA
>CAZQRR010000058.1:0-1349 GCA_964595675.1 uncultured Rubrivirga sp.
GCTTCCAAGATGGTGAGGGCTTCTTCCAGCAGGTGCTTGGGCATGGTGAGCGGCGGGAGGAAGCGGAAGACGTTTCCGTAGGTGCCCGTCGTCAAGGTGACCACACCGTGGTGATGGCAGTACTTGTTCAGTTCGGCTGCCAGGGCGGCATTCGGGTTCGTGGTTCCCGGCTCCACGAGTTCGATGGCGAGCATCGCGCCACGGCCTCGAACGTCGCCGATCTGGGGGAAGTTCTCCTGCATGGCACGCAGGCGCGGAACCATGACTGCCTCGATGTCGCGGGCCAAGCCGCAGGCGTTGTTCTCCTCCATCCAGCGAATCGAGCCCAGGGCTGCTGCACAGGCGACCGGGTTTCCGCCGTAGGTGCCACCGAGGCCGCCGGGGTGGACCGCGTCCATCACGTCCGCGCGTCCGGTGACGGCCGAAAGAGGCATGCCGCCGGCGATGCCCTTGGCCGTTGTGATGAGGTCGGGGACCACTCCCTCGTGCTCGATCGCGAACCAGTCGCCGGTGCGGCAGAAACCGGCTTGGATTTCGTCGGAGACGAACAGGATGCCGTTGGCCCGGGCGTACTCGGCGAGGGCGGACATGTAGCCGGGGGCGGGGACGATGAAGCCACCTTCACCCTGGACGGGCTCGATGATGATGGCGGCAACGTTCTCCCCGCCGATCTCCTTCTCGATCCGGGTCGTGGCCCACTGGGCGACTTCCTTGCCACCGTGGGGGCCATCGCGGAACGGATAACTGGTCGGTATCCGATAGATCTCCGGCGCGAAAGGACCGAAGGAGTGCTTGTAGGGCATGTTCTTGGCGGTCAGTCCCATCGTGAGGTTGGTTCGACCGTGATAGCCGTGCTCGAGCACCACTACCGCCTGCCGTTTGGTGAAACTGCGGGCCACCTTCACGGCGTTCTCGACTGCCTCCGCGCCGGAGTTGAACAGCGCGCTGCGCTTCTCGTGGTCACCCGGCGTGAGGCGGTTCAGCTGCTCGCACACCTCCACGTACCCCACGTACGGGTTGACCATGAAGCAGGTGTGGGTGAACTCGTGAGCCTGCTGGGCCACCGCGTCCGAGACGTACGGGTTCGCATTGCCGACCGTGGTCACGGCGATTCCCGAGCCCATATCGATCAGGTGGTTGCCATCGACGTCCACGAGGATGCCGCCTCCGGCGCGCTCGATGAAGGCTGGGAGGACGACTCCGATCCCGGCGGAGACCGCACCGGTCTTGCGAGCCATCAGACCTTGGGATCGCGGTCCGGGCACCTCGGTCACCAAGACGCGTTCTTGACGTACGCCATTGTCGAGGGCGACTGCGGTCATCGGATCTCCTTCTTGTCTTCACCGTGA
>CAZQRR010000058.1:1449-10278 GCA_964595675.1 uncultured Rubrivirga sp.
TTGTCTTCACCGTGATTCCCGGACCCACAGCGAGGTTTATCCACGCCTTGTAAGGGCCCGAATGAGTGTGGATAGCGTACTGCCATGGCACAGAATCTGGGTCTGCCCGTTGCGAAGGAGTGGCCGAGTTACATCGCGAGTAAGCCGTGGGTCGGCTCGCAGTTGGAGGACGTGACCCATCCGGGTAACGGGGTCGTCGTGGGAAGAGTCCATGTACCGGACGCCGATGCGGTCGATCGGGCACTGGATGCTGCTTGGGAATCGCGGGCTGCCGCGCGGGCCACCTCTGCAGCCGTGAGAGCCGATGCGCTCATGCACGTGTCGACGCAGCTCGCCGAACGCCTCGAGGAGGTTGCCCAGCTCATCACCGCGGAGAACGGCAAACCCATCACGTGGGCTCGGGCGGAAGCAGGGCGGGCGGTTTCGACCTTCCGCTGGGCCGCCGAGGAGGCCCGCCGGTTCAATGGCGAGTTCCAGCGGTTGGACACCGAGAAGGCAACCGAGCGTCGGGCGGCGATCATCCGTCGCTTCCCCTATGGCCCGGTGCTGGGTATCTCGCCGTTCAACTTCCCGATCAATCTCGTCGCCCACAAGGTGGCTCCTGCGATCGCCGTCGGCGCACCGGTGGTCATCAAGCCGGCCCCGGCAACACCGCTCGGTGCCTTGCTGCTGGGGGAATTGTTGGCGCAGACCGAACTTCCCGAGGGCATGTTCTCCGTCCTCCCCGTCGGCAACGACGTAGCCCCGCGTCTTGTCGAGGATCCCCGGCTCCCGGTCATCTCGTTTACCGGATCCGAGCCCGTCGGCTTCGCGATCAAGAGACAGGCCGCCGACAAGCACGTCATCTTGGAGTTGGGCGGAAACGCCGCAGCACTGGTGCTCGATGACTACTCCAGTGATGAGGACTTGAAGTGGGCCGCGGCTCGCATCGCCATGTACGGCAATTCCCAGGCTGGCCAAACGTGCGTGTCCGTCCAGCGGGTATTCGTCGAGGAAGGCATCGCCGATGCCTTCATGCCCCATCTGGTGGACGCGGTTCGCAATCTGGCGAGTGGCGATGTGTGGGATCCGGCGACTGTCGTGGGTCCGGTCATCAGTGAGGTTGCAGCTGAACGCGTCATGGAATGGGTGGAGGAAGCCGTCGATGCCGGGGCGACCGTTCTCGCCGGCGGAACGCGCAACGGCACCTTCGTGGAGGCAACGTTGCTGGCCAACGTCTCCCCGCACGTCCGGGTGGCCTGTGAAGAGGTCTTCGGTCCGGTGATGTCGGTGCAGACCATCAAGAACCTCGACGAGGGAATCTCGATCGTGAACGATTCACGGTTCGGGCTCCAGACCGGTGTTTTCACCCACGACCTGCAGAAGATCTTCCACGCCCATCGCGAGCTCGAAGTCGGTGGCGTGGTGATCGGCGATGCCCCCACCTTCCGCGCCGATCAGATGCCGTACGGAGGCATCAAGGCCTCCGGCAGCGGGCGAGAGGGCTTGCGCTTCGCGATGCAGGACTACACATTCGACAAGGTGCTCGTCCTCACCGATCTGGATCTGTAGGGGTTGATCGACCTCCCTACAATCGAAAAATGGGCATGTGGTGGAGGGGCTCCGCAGGCGGAGCAGCGGGAGTCAAGGACCAGCACGACCATCCCGACGGTCTCCAACACACCCCCGATGAATCCACCCCGCCGCGCAGCCGGCAGAAGGTGATCCCGCGCTTCGAGCCCCTCGCGCGGCTCGTTGATTCCGAACGGTTCCACATCTTCATCGGCGCGGTCATCGTGGCCAACGCGATCGTCCTGGGCCTGGAGACCTATGCGGGGATCATGGACTCCTACGGATCCACCCTGGTGTTCTTGAACTCCGCTTTCTACGCCGTATTCCTCGTCGAATTGGTCATTCGCATCGCCTCGTACGGCACCAAACCGTGGAATTTCTTCCGTAGCGGGTGGAACATCTTCGACTTCATCGTGATCGGTGGAGCGCTCATCCCGGCCGTGCGCGAACAGGCGACCGTGCTTCGACTCCTGCGCCTCGCGCGGATCGTCCGCTTGATGCGTTTCCTTCCCGATGCGCGTGTGCTCATCTTGACGATCACCAAGGCCACGCCATCGGTGCTGAGCATGGCGGTGCTCACGATGCTGCTGCTGTTCATCTACGGCATCGTCGGTTGGACCCTTTTCGGGGAAGCGATGCCCGACCAATGGGGCAATGTGGGAACGGCGATGCTCACGCTTTTCGTATTGCTCACGCTGGAGAACTTCCCCACCTATCTGCAAGAGGCAAGTGCCATCTCGCCCTGGGCCACGGTCTTCTTCTTGTCCTACGTTCTGCTTGCCGCCTTCATCATCGTCAACCTGCTGATCGGTGTGGTCATCTCCTCAATGGAGCGCGCGCGTGAGGAGGAGGCAGCTGCCGCCCGCAAACATGGGCAGGACCGTAAGGCGGCGATGCTGGATCGGATTTCTGAAATACGCGAGGCTTTGGAGGAACTCGAAGGAGAGGTCGAAGGGATGCCGGATACCCGGAGCCAGGGCTCATCGGGTACCCAAGCGTCAAAGAGCGAGTGACGATCGGAATCCGATGCGCCCGGCTCGCGTCCCATCGCGTTTCACCATGATCGCCACCTGCACCAGCGTCAGCTCACGGCCGAGTGACGGGTAGTCCCGCCAGCTTTCACCTGGTACGAAGCCGATCGGGGCTGCGTTGACGTCGTCGTCGCCGCTTGCCGCGACGTCGGCTGCCAACCGTGCCATCGCATTCACGATCAACCGTTCACCGTCCGGTTGCAGCAGTCCATCCCGGTATCCGGTGGAACCGGGTGCCAGATCCAGCAACTGGACCAGGGTTTCGATGTTGTCGCCTTCGATCGTGAAGTCAAGCCACACCATCTGTTCACCCTCGGGTGCGACGTCGGCCGCCGTTCCACCCATGGATGAAACGCCGCGTCCGTCGCGAATGCGCGTGCCATCGGGCATGGTCAACTCGAGTGGTTCATCGGAGGCGGCGACACCACCACGGGCAGGCGCCGGGGGAGCGGATCGTCCGCGCTTGTTCAGCCAGCGGATCAACGTCCAGGCGACCACGGCGGTTACGCCCAGGACCACCCATGCGCTCCCCACGAAGGATCCAACGAGCCCACCGACCATCAAGGCGACCACCACGGCGCCACCAACGGCCCAGCAGCCTGGTCCACCACCCGAGCCACCGCCTGAAGGCTTCGCCGCGCGGGGCCCGTATCCCGGTAACCACATCGACGGCCGTGAGTACGTCCACTGCGGCGGAGCGGCATCACCCTTGGCGGTGTTGCACGAGGTGTGCGCAGGAGCGAGGTTCGACGGGTCATCGGATCCGCCCCAGGAAACCGGAACGATGTGATCGATGGCGTCGGCTGCGCTCTGCCCGCAGATGTGACACACGCCGTTGTGGGCGCGCATCACCCGCTCGCGGTGGCGTTGGTGGCGGCGCGTGCGCCGAACCCGTGGCTTGGCCATGACCTACTCAACCCCCGATCGAATCCGTGTTCTGCAAGCTACGACATCGGTCTGACACACAAAGTCAGGGCGTGATCACGATCTTGTGTGCCGATCGGTCGTTTCGCATTGCCTCCAGGGCCACCGTGTACTCCTCCACTGGGTATCGATGCGTTATGAGCCCATCGGTGCGGATTGCGCCGGCGCGGAATGCGGCCAGGGCGTCGGGGAAGGAATCGACCTCGGTGAAGGACCCCATGATCGTTAACTCGCGCCGGAAGATCTCGAACGGTGAGACTCGCACCAGGTCGGCCTCATCGGCCACCCCGTAGTACACGATGCGGCCCCCATTGCGTGCAAGTCGCGGCAGCTCCTCGATCACGTTCGCTCGCCCCGTCGCGTCGATCACCACATCGAAGGCCGATCCAGCCGTTTCGATCAGGCCGCGCATGGAACCGGGCACGTCATTTCGATCCATGACGTATGTCGAGATATCGGCCAACGACGACGCCGTCGCCAACTTGAACTCATTGGGATCAGCCAACACCACCGACGACGCGCCACCGAAGAGCAGGAACTGCGTCAATAGCACACCCGTCGGTCCGGCCCCGAGCACTACAACCGAGGAGCCGCTGAGTGGATCGAGTCGGTCAATCAAGTGTGCGATGCACGCCGACGGTTCGGCGAACACAGCGAGATCGAGATCGATGCCTGTTGCATCGAATACCTGCGAACCGGGAACGAGTACGTACTCGGCGAATCCGCCCGGAGTTGAGGAGCCAATCCCGGCGAACTGCTCACATAGCCACGGCCGGTCTTCGTGGCAGTACTCGCAGGCGCGGCAACTGGAGTTCGGGTTGATCACTACTTGCTGCCCGATCGATAGGTTGGCGCCGGTCCCATCGACTGCGCCTACACCCACCCCATCGACGACCCCGACCGTTTCGTGCCCGGGAGTGAGGGGAAAGTTCGCGAGGAACTGCCCTTCGTGCAGGTGCAGATCGGTGCCGCACATGCCCGCGGCGGTCATGCGAACCCGCACCAGCCCCGGACCCGGCTCAGGCAGTGGCACATCACGAACGGAGAAGGAACCCGGCTCGTCGTAGACAACTGCGCGCATACACCGATTGTCTCCGATCGCCTCCCGTCGCACCGGCATACTGAGTCATCCCGATCTACCAAGGAGCGACATGCACCGCCTGGGGCCGAACACGCTGAAAGACGTCAAGTCGACTGTGCGAACCCCCCAGTACGACCGGTCTGCGGTGACCCAGGGCATCGTGCATATCGGCGTCGGCAACTTTCATCGGGCACACGAGGCCCTGGCGATCGACGACCTTCTTCATCAGGACCCGACACAGTCGTGGGCGATCTGTGGTGTAGCGCTATTGCCGTCGGATGAAGCGCTGGTTCGCAGGATGCAGACGCAGGACGGTCTCTACACGCTGGTGGAGAAGCATTCCGATGGCACCTGGGATTCGCGAGTCATTGGATCCATCACTGAGGTTCTCTTCGCCCCCGACGACCCCGAGGCGGTACTCGCCAAATTATGCGAGTCGAACATCAAGGTCGTCTCGCTCACCATCACCGAAGGTGGCTACAACTTCGATCCGATCACCGGCGAGTTCATCTCGAGCAACGCCGCGATCCAGTCCGACCTCTCAGATGCATCGCCAACCACGGTCTTCGGCGTGATCGCCGAAGCCCTCAAGCGCCGTCGCGAAGCAGGAACGCCCCCCTTCACAGTCATGTCGTGCGACAACATCCAGCACAACGGCGACGTCGCCAAACGCAGTTTCACCGCCTTCGCGAAGCTCAAGGAATCCGAACTGGGCGAGTGGATCGAAGGCAATGTCGCCTTCCCCAATTCGATGGTCGATCGCATCACCCCGGTCACCACGGCAGCCGACATCCAAAAGATCACCGAGCTCATCGGTGTCGAGGACGAGTGCCCGGTGGTGTGCGAGCCGTTCTTCCAGTGGGTGCTGGAGGAGAACTTTCCGCATGGGCGCCCTCCACTGGAGAACGCTGGCGTGCAGATGGTTGACGACGTCTCGCCCTACGAGAAGATGAAACTGCGCCTGCTCAACGCCAGCCATCAGGGACTTGCCTACTTCGGCCACCTCGAGGGGTACCACTACGTTCACGATGCGGCACAGGACGAGAACACCGCAATCTTCCTGCGCCGCTATATGGACCAGGAAGCCACACCCACTCTGGATCCTGTGCCCGGTGTGGATCTCGAGGCCTACAAGGCCGAGTTGATCGAGCGCTTCCAAAACCCCGAAGTCCTGGACACCGTCCCGCGGCTATGCGCCGAGTCCTCCGACCGCATCCCCAAGTGGTTGGTGCCTGTCATCAACGATCTGCTCGCGCAAGGCAAGAGCGTCGACCTCTCCGCAGCGATCGTGGCCAGCTGGGCTCGTTACGCCGAGGGCATCGATGAAGAGGGCCAACCCATCGACGTAGTCGATCCGCTGAAGGACGAACTCATTCCGCTCGCGCAGTCCCAGCGAGAACGCCCGACGGCATTCATCGAGAACGCCCAGCTCTTCGGAGACCTCGCCGAACAACCAGCCTTCCGCGAGCCATACCTCGCGACTTTGAAACACTTACACGAGCACGGAGCCCGCGCCACACACGCTTGGTTACTAACCACCACCGAGGAGCCCACGCCATGACCGACAACCAGCAGGTAAACGTCCTGGCCACCGACCTATCCATGCATCTCGAGGAGCGTCCGATACCTGAGCCGGGTCCAAACGAGGTTCAGATCGCGGTGAAGTCGGTAGGCATCTGCGGTAGCGACATTCATTACTACGAGCACGGTCGCATCGGCTCGTTCGTGGTCGAGCAGCCGCTGGTCCTTGGCCATGAAGCATCCGGCGTCGTCACCAAGATCGGAAGTAACGTCACCAATCTCAAGCCCGGCACGCGGGTTGCGATGGAGCCCGGTGTTCCGTGCAAGGTGTGCGCGCAGTGCCGCGAAGGTCATTACAACCTGTGCCCCGACGTGGTCTTCTTCGCAACGCCCCCGGTCGATGGCACCTTCGCCCAATACATCACCCTCGATGCCCAGTTCGCGCATCCGGTTCCCGATCATGTGTCCTTCGATGCCGCGGCTTTGATGGAGCCGTTGTCGGTGGGCATCTGGGCCAACCGCAAGGCGGGCACCAAGCCAGGCTCGCGTGTGCTCATCACCGGCGCTGGCCCGATCGGGATCGTCAATGCGATGGTGGCCAAGGCATCCGGCGCTGCTCACATCACCATCACCGACACCAACGACGATCGCCTCGCCAAAGCCCGGCAACTCGGCTTCACCACCATCAACCCGACACAAAACGCGATCATGAGTAGCGACAACAACAACGACGCCCCGTTCGACATCCTCATCGAGTGCAGTGGCGCGCCCGCCGCCATCACCCAGGGCATCCGCGCGCTCGGCCCAGCCGGAACTGCGATCCTGGTTGGCATGGCACCGAGTAGCACCATCGAGGTGCCTATCGATGCGATCCAAAGCAAGGAGATCTGGCTAACCGGGACGTTCCGCTACGCCAACACCTATCCCACGGCGGTGGAATTGGTCGCCTCCGGCGCGATCGACCTCGATCAACTTGTCTCGAAGACCTTCACCCTCGACGAGGCTGAGCAAGCACTGATGTATTCCAAGACCGACCCCGCTGCGATGAAGGTCCTCGTCCGCGTCAGCGGGTAGTCACGAGCCACCACACAACGTCACAGCACCGTGATTGACTAGCAGGCATGACCCGGGGGAGAGCCGCTTTTCTCACGCTGGCAGCAATCGGCGTGGTCCTCAGCGCCTGCGGCGGCCAGGACTTCACGCCTGCGCCCGCCCAGCCATATCCAGGCGTAACGATGCCGAGCGAGGCTCAAGGTCCATTCGCTGTGACCAGGGTTGTCGATGGCGACACCGTGCGCGTGCTGATCAATGGCCAGGAGACTCCCGTGCGGCTCATCGGCATCGACACCCCCGAGACGGTCGCACCGAATCGCCCCGTCGAATGCGCCGGGCCCGAAGCCAGTGTCTACGCCGAGCAACTCATGTCCGGTGATCGCGTCTATCTCGAACTCGACCCCACGCAGGGCACCTACGACTCCTACGACCGAGTGCTCGCGTACGTGTGGCTGGAAGACGACATCATGGTCAACCTGGCGATGCTGCAGTCAGGTCTTGCGGAGGAATACACCTACGACGATCCGTACACCTACCAGCAGCTATTCAGACAGGTAGAGCAGCAGGCCCAAGACGACCTACTGGGCCAGTGGGGTCAGATCTGCTGATCTAACGCTGCGCGACCTTCTCGCGTGCCCGTGTCATTCCCGAGGCGATGAAGTCTCGTGCATGGGTGCCAAGATCCATGCTGTCAGCCCAGAGGTTCCGCCAAACAGCCAGCGTGTTCGACAGATGCTGGTCGACAACCGCAGAGGAGAAGGACTCGAAGGTAATCGGACCTTGGTAGTCCATCTCGGCCAACGCTCCGAAGACCTCGTCGAAATCGATTGTTCCTTGTCCGAGGTACCCGCGGTTGGATTCTCCGATATGGACGTATCCCAAACGATCACCGGCGAGTAGTAGCGGTTCCCGGAAGCCGCGTTCCTCGATGTTCATGTGATAGACGTCGGCGTGGACGACGACGTTGTCCTCACCCACTTCATCCATGTAGTCGAGCGTTTGCTGCACGGTATTCAGCAGGTTGCTCTCGTACCGATTCACGAACTCTAAAGTGATGGTGACGTTGTCCCGTGCGGCTTCTTGCGCCAGCTCCTTGATGACGGCAACGCTGTTTGACCGTGCCCGAGCTGTACCTGGGCCGGGATATTTGTCCATCGCGCTGAAGATCACGCCACCTAAGTGCGTGGCACCGACACCGCGGGCGACCGTCAAAGCGGACATCAATGTGCCGCGGCCTGCTGAGACGGTTACCGAATCCTCGGAGTTGATGTCGGTTGCAAACGTCAAACCCAGTGTCATGCTCGCGCCGAGTCCGTGGGCAGCCAGTCGTGCTCGCGTGTCCGCTACGTCGATCGCCGACGGATCCAAAGCGGGAATCTCGATGAGGTCGTAGCCAGCAGCAGCCGTGGATGCGATGGCGAGTTCCGCCTGTTCGGGTTTCCAGCCACCGGTCCAGACCAATGCGTGCACACCCAGGGGATTCGTCACGGCCAACTCCTGTTCGCCCAGAGGGTCGCCCTATCCAACCTCATCCACCGATCGTCCCCATCGCCACAGCAGGTTCCATGCCGCATAGCCGATCGCAGCCATCAAGGCCGATCCCATGAACACGAAGTAGCGGCTCACGGTTCCGCCGGGTGCTCCCGGTCCGCCGAAGATCGCATCGAG
>CAZQRR010000059.1:0-7520 GCA_964595675.1 uncultured Rubrivirga sp.
TGATCAAGGTGAGGTCTTGAACCTCGCCTTTCTCCAAGGACTCCAGGAAGTCCTCCAGGGACCTCTTCACCCGGTTCTTGGCCAGGAGCGCGTTGCGCTCGCGCGCTTGACGCGTCTGAGCGATGTGGCGCGCCGTGCGGTCCTCTTCGACCACCAGGAACGAATCACCAGCGCCGGGAACGGACGTCAGACCCAACACCTGGACGGGCGTCGAGGGGCCAGCTTCTTCCACCGGATTGCCCGCATCGTCGAGCATCGCGCGGACGCGGCCGAATGCATCACCGGCAACGATCGAATCGCCCTGTCGCAACGTTCCGCGCTGCACCAGCACGGTCGCCACCGGACCACGTCCGCGGTCCAGGTGTGCTTCGATGGCCACGCCCTGGGCGTCCTGATTCGGATTGGCGCGTAGTTCCAAAGCCGCATCAGCTGTCAGCAAAACGGCTTCGAGGAGCTCTTCGATGCCCTTGCTCTGCAGCGCCGACACGTCCACGAACATGGTCTCGCCACCGAAGTCCTCTGCCACCAGCCCGTACTCAGTCAGTTGGCTGCGGACCTTGATCGGGTCCGCACCTTCCTTATCGACCTTGTTGACCGCCACCACGATCGGCACCTGAGCCGCCTGCGCGTGGTTGAGCGCCTCGATGGTCTGCGGCTTGACGCCGTCGTCTGCCGCTACGACCAAGATCGCGATATCGGTCACCTCGGCACCGCGAGCACGCATGGCCGTGAAGGCCTCGTGACCGGGGGTGTCGATGATGGTCAGCTTGCGCTCACCGTCGCCCGTGTGCGCCACCGCCTGGTAGGCGCCGATGTGCTGGGTGATGCCACCTGCCTCTCCGCCGACCACATTGGTCTTGCGGATCGCGTCCAGCAACTTGGTCTTGCCATGGTCGACGTGACCCATGACCGTGACGACCGGAGGACGCGGTAGCAGATCTGCAGAGTCGCCCTCATCCTCACCGAATTCCAAGTCGAAGGACTCGAGCAGTTCACGGTCCTCGTCCTCGGGCGAGACGACCTGAACGTCGAAGTTCAGTTCGTTGCCCAAGAGCATCAAGGTGTCGTCGTCGATCGACTGCGTTGCCGTGACCATCTCTCCAAGTCCGATCAACACCTTTACCAAGTCAGCCGGTGCGGCATCGATCTTCTCGGCGAAATCCGTCAGCGAAGCACCGCGCGGCAGCCGCACGGTCTCTCCACCGCCACGTGGCAACCGGACGCCACCGAGGGTGGGGGCCTCCATGTTGTCGAACTCTTGACGCTTGGCGCGCTTAGACTTGCGTCCGCGCGAGGGACGACCCCCGGGCTTGCCGAAGGCTCCTGCCGTAGAGCCGCGACCACCGGTGCGGCCGCCGAAACCGGCGCGACCGCCCGGGCCACCGGGACCACCGGGACCACCGGGACCACCGGGACCACCGGGTCCGCCCGGTCCACCGGGTCCGCCCGGTCCACCGGGCCTACCGCCTGGGCGGCCACCGAAACCACCGGGTCCACCGGGCCTACCGCCACCGGGGAATCCCCCGGGTCCGCCCGGTCCACCTGGCCTACCACCGGGGCGCCCGGGACCACCGGGTCCACCGGGTCCTCCCGGTCCGCCGGTACGCGGTCCGCGCATCGTGCTCGGGTTGGGACGCGGAGCTCCGGGCACTCCTGCTCCTCGACCCATGCCACCGGTGCCGAAGGGGTTGTTGCCCGGCCGAGGTGCAGGACGCGGCCCAGCAGCGCCCCCACCCGTGCCGAAGGGGTTGTTACCCGGACGCGCACCGCCCGGACGAGGCGCCGGACGGGGACCACCCGGGCGCGGCCCGGCTGCCGGTGCGGCAGGGGGCGCCGCAGGGGGCGCCGCAGGGGGTGCCGCAGGGGGTGCCGCGGGAGGTGTGCTCATCTGTGGCGGGGCCGCTGGCGCAGCAGGCATCTGCGGCGAAGCCGGAGCCTCGGCGGGTGCAGGTGCCGCCGCCTTCGCGGCAGCCTTCTGGGCGGTCTTCTTGGCCGGCTTCTGCGCTCCGGTGGAGGCCGCAGCCGAGGCTGGGCCCTTTCCGGGCATGGCTTCGACCAGGCGCCGGGCTACGGGCGCCTCGATAGTGGATGACGCAGAACGGACGAATTCGCCCATCTCCTGCAATTTGGCAAGGACTTCCTTGCTCTCGACTCCGAGCTCTCGTGCGAGCTCGTAGACCCGAACCTTGGACACAACTCTCCTGTCTGGGTCCGGGCCGTGCCCGGACGGTTAGAACGAACGCTGCATGTTCATGCTCGCGCGCTCATTGGGTGTTCATCTCTCGTTCCACTCCTTCGTGGGCACCTGTTACAAGCGGACGCTACAACCTCTGCTCGAGGATCTGCGCACGCACCTGCGTTATGTCGATCTGGGCACCAGCCGGGCTACGCAGCGCCCGGGCCAGGGCCCGGCGCCTTGTCGCCTGCTCGATGCATTCGGCCCGGGGGTGGATATGGGCTCCTCGCCCGGGTCGGATCCGGTCATGGTCGACGGCGCACCCACCGGGGGCTGCGTCGTCGGCTACGAGGCGAACCAGCGTCGACATCGGCTCTCGAGTTCTACACCCGATGCAGATGCGAATGGGCTCACCTTGGGTGGGCTTTCGCGCTGCGCGGGTGGGTTCCCCCGAGAAACCGAGTCCCAAGTCTACTCGCCCGTCGGGGGTTGATCTGCCGCCGGTGCGCCAGCGGTCCCACCGTCGGGACGGATATCGATCCGCCAGCCGGTTAGCCGGGCCGCCAACCGGGCGTTCTGTCCCTCACGACCGATGGCCAACGAGAGTTGGTAATCGGGCACCAGAACCCGCGCGGCCTTGGCGTTCGCATCCACGATCTGCACGCCGGTCACCCGAGCAGGCGAGAGGGCGTGGGCGATCATCTCGGCCGGATCGTCGCTGTGATCGACGATGTCGATCTTCTCCCCGCCGAGTTCGCTCATCACGTGCCGAACCCGCTGACCTTGCGGACCGATACACGAGCCTTTGCCGTTGACCTCCGGGGAGTTGGAGCGCACGGCGATCTTGGTGCGGTGGCCTGCTTCCCGGGCGATGGCTGTGATGTCCACTGTGCCGTCGGCGATCTCGGGGACTTCGAGGGCGAACAGCGCCTTCACCAGTCCGGGGTGGGTGCGCGAGATCGTGACGACCGGGCCCTTGAAGCCGCGGCGGACGTTGGTGACCAGGGCCTTGATGCGCTCACCGTGCGTATAGGTCTCGCCAGGAACCTGCTCTTCAGGGGGAAGGTTGGCTTCCACCTTCCCCAAGTCCACCCGAACCATGCGCGGATTACTGGATTGCTGGATCACACCCGACACCAGATCGCCCTCGCGTCCGGTGAACTCGTTCATCGTCGCATCGCCTTCTGCTTCACGCAGCCGCGATAGCAGCACCTGGCGCGCAGTCGTCGCTGCGATGCGCCCGAAACCATCGGGGGTGTCGTCGAACTCACCGATGGTCTCGCCATCGTCGTTCACCTCGGCCGCCCACACGGTCACGTGACCGGTCTTGCGATCCAATTGCACGCGCGCGCGTTCGTGCGAGCCCTCGGTGCGCTGGTAGGCAACGAGCAAAGCCGCTTCGATGGTCTCGACCACCAGGTCCAAAGACAGGTCCTTCTCTCGGACCAACGCCTTCAGGGCGTTCACATCGATGTCCATCAGTCCTCCTGCCGTCCTCGGGAGAATTCCACTTGAACGAGTGCGCGCTTCACGGACGCCAGGGGCAGATCACGGGACTTCCCGGCAACATCGAGGGTCGCCGAGGTTTCATCGGCAGCGGTGATCCGACCCGTCACGGACGAACCATCATCCAACTCCACGACCACGAGTCGATCGAGGTTGCGTCGCCAATGCCTGGGCACGGTCAATGGTCGGTCCACACCCGGACTGCTGACTTCAAGAACGTACGACGACGACGCAATGTCGGGCTGCTCATCGAGGGCAGCGGATAGTGCGCTCGAGACCTCCGCGATCGCATCCAAACTCACGCCACCATCGGTATCGACGATCACCGCGACCTTCTCGCGCCGACCGACCCTCTCGATCGCCAGATCTTCAAGATCCAGACCTGCACCGGCCACGACGGGCTCGACGATCGCGCGCACGATGTCGACGGACATGTCGTGTGAGGAGGTGCGATCGAAAGATGCGTTATCGGGAGACACCGATCCTCCGTCCGTGAGGCTAGATCCTGTTGTGGTTGTGAGTTGTGAGTGCCGCCCACGCAGGTTTTCCATAGCGAGCACGTGATCGGCACTACGCGGGAGTCTAACCGCCCCGGATGCCTCCATGGCAGGCTTGCCGCGTGCCCAGCCCGGCTAGCAGCCTCGCCCGTACGGGAATCTCCCGTCGCGCGGTACTCCTCGGCGCTGCGCTTCCGGTGGGCCTGGTCACGCTGGGCTCCCTCACGAGCTGCGGCGGTGGCGAAGCTACCCCCGAGGCGATCGAGATCGCACCGACCGAGCCCGAGGCACCCGAGGAGAACCTGCTCGATGAACTGTCCTTGATCGGCGCCTACCTCGGGGCGATCGAGGCCCACCCGGAACTGCGGGGTTCGCTGACTTCGCTTGCCGATCAGCACCGCGCCCACGCGAGGGAGCTCGGTGCAAGCCAGGAGGAACTGTCCGCGATAGTCCCGATCACACCTGCAGCGGCCAAGGTCAAGGCCACTCTCACCGAGCTCATCGCGCGTGAACGCGCCGCCGCGGACCTGCGCGCACAGTCGGCGCAGCTCGATCCAGCAGGTGAGCGTGTTCGCACCCTCACCTTCATCGCGGCTTCGGAGTCTTCGCACATACCCGAACTTCGCGACATCAGGGGCAATACATGACCTACTCCGACCCCACCGCCGTCGCCGCCATCGTTCGGGTGATCGAGGCCGAGCAGAACTTCGTCTACGCCGCCGGTTTGGCCGGTGCGTTCCTATCGGGAAATGCGAAGCGACAAGCCGTGTCGCAGCTCACCGATCATCAAGGGCGTATGCAGGTCTTCTCCTCGATGATCGATCAACAACAAGTTCCCGCTCCGCCACCGGCTTTCGAACCTGCCAGTCCCATCACGGATGCCCGCACAGCGCGCGATTCACTCGCACAGCTCAACAACATGCTCGTCGGAGCGTATGCCGACGTTGCGGCGGTTACGAGCGAAGCCGATCGGGCGTTCGCGATCAATGCAGCGCAAACCAGTGCCCGGTCAGCTGTGCAGTGGGGTGCACCCAGCCAGGCGTTCCCCAGCTAGACGGCGGGTCGGCAACAGCGGCAGTCAATCAGCAGCGGTCAACCAGCAGCGGTCAACCAGCAACAACCAAACGCACGATCAAAACTGCCACCACCACCAAGAACACGATCCGCACGAATCCGCTTCCGCGCCGCAGAGCCATGCGCGCACCGGTCACCGCACCGATCACGTTGAAGACGGCCATCACCAATCCCACCTGCCACCAGATGTGTCCGCCGAATCCGAAGATGATGATCGCGGCGATGTTGGTACCGAGGTTCACGATCTTCGCGGTGACCGATGCCGACAGGAACGAGTAGCCCAGCAGCGCGACCAGCACGATGAGTAGGAAGGAACCGGTCCCCGGTCCCAGTAGCCCGTCGTAAAACCCGATGACCAACCCGGCGCCTGCGGCGATGGCGATATGCCGGCGGCCGCTGAAGCGCAATCGATCGACCGAACCCATCGTCGGGCTCACCGCCACCCACACCCACGCCCCGATCAGCAGCGCCACGATGACTGGACGGAAGACGTTTTCCGGTAACGACGAGGCGGTGGCCGCACCGGCGAGGGATCCGACGAATGCCAGGGTTGCCATCGGCAACGCAGCCCGCAGATCCGGACGCACTTTGCGTAGGTAGGTGCCCGTTGCGGCAGCAGTGCCGAACACGCTCGCGACCTTGTTGGTGCCCAATGCCTGCACACCTGGCCCGGGCAATCCCAGCAACAACGCCGGCACCTGCAGCAGACCTCCGCCGCCGGCAACTGCATCGACCCACCCGGCGACCAGCGCCGCCAGCGCGAGCCAGAGCAGGATGTCCAGATCGATCAAGGCGAGCCCGATTTAGCCGCGAACGAGCGAGACCAGATGCGTCACGGCATCCTCCACACCCACATCGACCCGCTCACCAGTCGCGCGATCCTTCACTTCGATCACGCCATCGGCCAGACCTCGACCGACCACCACGATCGTGGGCACGCCGATCAGTTCCGAGTCATTGAACTTCACACCCGGGGATACTCCACGGCGGTCGTCGAACAACACGCGAACTCCCGATGACGACAACGACGTCGCGAGCGAGTCGGCGAAGTCGAACACCGATTCGTCCTTGCCGGTCGCGATCAGGTGGATATCGGCGGGTGCGACCTCGCGCGGCCAGATCAGACCCTTGTCGTCGTGGTGCTGCTCTGCGATCGCAGCGACCGCGCGCGAGACTCCGATGCCGTACGACCCCATGGTCACGGTCACCAGGGAACCGGACTCGTCTTGCACCTGCAGACCGAGCGCTTCGGCGTACTTTCGTCCGAGTTGGAAGATGTGGCCGATCTCGATACCGCGCGCTATCTCCACCGCCGCCCCGCACGACGGACACGCATCCCCCGCGCGCACCTCGGCGACGTCGATCACGCCATCGGCTTCGAAGTCGCGCCCGTGCACGAGGTCGTAGACGTGGCGCCCGGGCTCGTTCGCTCCGGTTATCCACGCCGACCCCCGCGCCACTCGGGGGTCGAGGAGGTACTCGATGCCCGACGTTCCCGACAGTCCGAGCGCACCCGGCCCGATGTACCCCTTGACCAGTGCGGGGTTGGCGGCGAAGTCCTTCTCCTCGAAGGCCCGGATTTCCGCCGGATACACCGCCGCTTCCAAGCGTCGCTCGTCCACTTCGCGATCCCCTGGCACACCGATGGCCAAAGGGCGTTCGGTTCCGTCCGCGTACACGCGCATCACGATCACGTTCTTGAGGGTGTCCGAGGCCGTCCACGAATCGCCATCCGTGCGTGCGAGCTCCGGTCGGGAGTTGGACACCTCCACCAACGTGTCGATCGTCGGGGTGTCGGGAGTGTTCTCGATGTGAGCCGCGCCAACCGACACGGGTTCGTCAACCGCGAGTGGCACCGACACCGCCTCGACGTTCGCCGCGAATCCGCATTCGGGGCAGCGAACGAAGGTGTCTTCACCGACCGGCGTGGGCGCGAGGAATTCCTCGCTGGCCGAACCACCCATCGCCCCGGACATCGCCGAGACGATCACGTAGGACAACTGCAGTCGATCGAAGGTGGCGATGTAGGCATCGCGATGGCGTTGGTACGAACGCTCCAACCCCGCATCGTCCACATCGAAGGAGTAGGAGTCCTTCATCACGAACTCACGGCCGCGCAGGATGCCCGCGCGCGGACGGGCTTCATCCCGGTACTTCGTCTGGATCTGGTAGATGATCAGCGGCAGGTCCTTGTACGAGGAGTACTCGCCCTTGACCATGAGGGTGAACAGTTCCTCGTGGGTGGGGCCGAGCAGGTAGTCATTGCC
>CAZQRR010000059.1:7620-10173 GCA_964595675.1 uncultured Rubrivirga sp.
GGCTGCTCGGGGCGCACCTCGCGTGCCGGACCCCACGCGGGCTCGAGTAATCGCCACAGGTCCAGCACTTCTTCGGCCGGGCCGACGAAGGACGAACAGCGCCGCGGCATGGCACGCAGCCGATCGGCGATCGCTGCGCGGGACGCCGGTGTTGTGGCGACGGGAACCAGGTTCGCTCCGGCGTAGACCAAGGAGGTCAAGTGATCGTCATCGAAGTAGCCCCACAAATCCCCGCCGAGCCGCCAGGGATCCACCCCCGCCCATCGCACGCGGGCGTCGATGAAGCAGTTGGTGACCGGATCGGCGCGCAGCAACTGCTCGGCTGCGCCGAGGTCGGACGCCGTCAATTGCCGGACGTATCCGACGAGGGATTTGCCTTCACCTGCGAAGGTGGTCACGGATGGAAATCTAGACGGTTTCGACGATCGGCTGGCCCGATTCGCCTTCCATCTGCTCGGCCAACCGCATGGCCTCTTCGATCAGCGTCTCCACGATCTGGGACTCAGGGACGGTCTTGATGACCTCGCCCTTGACGAAGATCTGGCCCTTGCCGTTGCCGGAGGCAACTCCGAGGTCGGCGTCGCGGGCCTCACCGGGGCCGTTCACCACGCAGCCCATCACGGCGACGCGCAGTGGCACCTCCAGGCCTTCGAGTCCGGCCGTGACCTGCTCGGCGAGGGTGTACACGTCCACTTGCGCACGTCCGCACGACGGGCAGGAGACGATCTCCAGGCCGCGTTCGCGCAGGTTCAACGATTCCAGGATCTGCAAACCGACCCGCACCTCTTCGATGGGCGGAGCCGACAGCGAAACCCGAATGGTGTCGCCGATGCCACGGGAGAGCAGCCCACCGAACGCGACCGCGGACTTGATGGTGCCTTGGAAGGTCGGGCCGGCTTCCGTCACACCCAGGTGCAGCGGGTAGTCACATTGGTCGGACAACTGCATGTACGCCTGCATCATGATCACCGGATCGTGGTGCTTGACCGAGATCACGATGTCCTGGAAACCGTGCTCCTCGAACAAGGACGCTTCCCATAGCCCGGACTCCACGAGGGCTTCCGGCGTGGCCTTGCCGTACTTGTCCATCAATCGCTTGTCCAGCGAACCTGCGTTCACGCCGATCCGAATCGGCGTTCCCATGTCCTTCGCGGCGCGCGCAATCTCCCCGACCTTGTCGTCGAAGGCCTTGATGTTGCCCGGGTTCACCCGAACACCGGCGCATCCGGCCTCGAGCGCCGCGAACACGTACTTGGGCTGGAAGTGGATATCGGCCACCACCGGGATGCCCGACTTCTTGGCGATGATGGGGAGTGCATCTGCATCGTCCTGAGAAGGCACCGCCACCCGCACGATCTGGCAACCGGCCGCGGTCAACTCAGCGATCTGCTGCAAGGTGGAGTTGATGTCTGCCGTAACCGTGGTGGTCATGGACTGCACGCTCACCGGCGCATCCCCGCCCACGGAAACCGGATGCTTGTCGTGGCGCAAATGCACCTGGCGGGTCTTTCGGCGGGGTGCGACCACGGGCGGCGGCAAAGGGGGCATTCCGAGGCTTATCGACACCCCCTCATTATGGCGGGCCGGCAGCCTCCGGGCTCACCAGCGATGCAGCCGAGCACCTACCCCAAGCTGATCGGCTTGACCAGATCCGCCCAAATGACGACCACGCCGACGGCCAGCAGCACCCCGGCGACGACGTACGCAACCGGCAGCAATCGGGCGGTGTCCACCGGCCCGGGGTCGGGCTTGCCGCGTACACGCGCGACGAACCTCTTCACCGATTCATACAGCGCACCTGCCACGTGACCACCATCGAGCGGCAGCACCGGCAGCAGGTTGAACAGGAACAAGAACAGGTTCAAGGAAGCGGCAAGGCCCAAGAAGATCGCGATCTTGGAGGTGATCGGCTGCTCCATCGCCGCAATCTCCCCACCCAATCGGGATGCGCCGACTACCGACACCGGTGAATCGAGCGACCGTTCACCCCCGCCGATCAACGTCTCATCGACCAATTCGTAGACGCGAATCGGTAAGGACACCAAGGCGGCTGCGGATCGATACGTGAGATCCCACATGTACGCCGGGACGGCGGAGATGGGCTGGGCTTGGTATTCGAAGGTGGGGCTGACTCCCAGGAATCCGACCTGCTCGACGCCACCGGTTGGTTCACCCAACTCGTCATATACCGGTCGCTCGACATCTGCCACCACCAGCGGCAATGTCAGCTGGCCGCCATCACGCAACACGACGACATCGGTGGAGCGGCCGGGGTTCGCTCGAATCCATGACGTCAAGTCATCCCAGGACGACGATGCGATCGGACCGATCGAGACGATCTCATCACCAGGTTGCAGTCCAGCGGCCGCAGCAGGCGTGGCAACCGTCCCCGCCGGACACGCCCCGGACGGCAGTACATCCCCGCTAGGCGCTTCGAGTGTGGGCGTGCACGCAACGACCGAATTCACCGCAGTGGTCGGTGCGGGAAGTCCGATACCCACGAGGACGATGCCGAACAACACGAATGCGAGGAATAAGTTCATGAACGGTCCG
>CAZQRR010000060.1:0-8120 GCA_964595675.1 uncultured Rubrivirga sp.
GCTCGGCGGTACTTGTGACCGGTATCGACGACGTCGGCTCGAATTGTCATGGACTCAACCTAGGCCTCGCTTGCCCCTCCAGCACGCCGACCAAGTCCTCGACCACACCCTCATGCTCAGGCTTCATGAAGACACTTCGCAATATGCGGACTCGCTTCGCATCCGCCTCGGCTGCGATGCCTCTCCTTGCCAGATCGCGGGCTGTCATCGAGTAGGTCGCCAGGTGCCACTGTTGCTCCGGTTGCGCATTGGCGAGAGTTGCGAAAATTCGGGCGGTGGCCGAGTCGATCTCCGACATTGAAGCAGCTCTCGAGCCATAACCGACGATGTCCAATTCAGGGGCTTGAACCGGTTGCATCAACGATGAAGCCTCCAGCAGTCCGTGGAATCGTCGGGCGGCCCGCAAACCGGGACGAAGCATTTCACCCAGCCCATTTGGCGTCAGTGGGAATACCGATGTGGTCAACCACAGGGCGGCCGCAGCCGCTCCTGCCCGAGAGCATTCCAGCGATATCTCTCCTAGGTGCAGTTCGTCGCTCGAAAAGTACGTATAGGGGGAATCGTGTTTGTAGTGACGACCGACATTCGGATCGGCGAACAACACTGCTCCACATCCGTACGGTTGAAGACCGTGCTTGTGTGGATCGACCACTATGGAATCGACGTCACGAAGTGCCGAGAAGTCGCGTGAGGCAACACCATCATCGGAGTCGTCAGCAACAAGTGCGAAGAAACCGCCATACGCCGCGTCGGCGTGCACGCGGACACCCGAGGAACGAGCGAGGTGGACGATGTCCCTCAGCGGATCGATCGCACCGAGTCCCGTGGTGCCCATCGTCGCAACGATCGTTCCCACGTCGTGCGCAGCGAGAACACGCGCTAGATCGTCCATGTCCATCCGGCCCTTCGCGTCCACATTTACGGAGACGACCTGAACACCGAGGACCTGACCCATCCGCTGATGCGTGTAGTGCGCATCTGCGCTGACGGCGATAGCTGCATCTGGCCGTTCCTCGCGGGCCACCCACAGGGCTTCAAGGTTCGCGATGGTGCCGCTGGACGTCAGGTGTCCTAGGTGGTTGGACAGACCGAACATGCCTGCCAGTTGTTCGACCACCTCCTTCTCCATCGCCGCGGTAGCTGGACCACCGTCCAGGGCGTGCGCGTTGGGATTGATGAGCATCGCCGCCAGATAACCGACCACCGCTACCGGATGCGGAGGCTTGAGCATCTGCCCGGCATAGCGCGGGTGGAAGAACGGGTACTGCTCACCGGTCAAACGCAGCGCGAATTCGCGCCAACTGCGTTGCCACTCGTCTGCGCCGACTTTGGTGCTTGCATGCGGACTGAAGGGACCGAATTCCGCTTGCCACTGCCGAATCGTCGCCATCGCTTCGGTTATGGCCGCACCCACGTCGTGACCGAACGGGTAGTTCAAATCCGTCCACCCAGTGATCACATCGGCCACCCTATGCTTGCTGAACGTGAGCCAGCGCGTCTACATGGGGCCTCGCCCCGAGTCCGGGCGCGGAGGCAATCGGTGGGTGCGCCTCATCCCGGTCCTGTTCGCGGCGATCACCATCCTCGCCCAGATCATCTGGGTTCTCGTCTCGGCCGACGCTCGGGTGATCCTCACGGCGGTGTCGGTGACGGCGTTCTTCCTGACGTCGGTCTCCCACGCCTACATCAATCGCGGTCTGGCGTGGACGGCCGGATTCTTCTCGATCACCCTCGCGTTCGGCTGGCTCATCGAGGTTCTGGGCACCACCACCCAATTCCCGTTCGGCGACTACATCTATTCCGAGGCGCTCGGACCGAAGGTGCTCGCCGTGCCGATCCTGATTCCCATGGCGTGGTCGATGGTCGCCTATCCGATGCTGCTGGCAGTCCAGAGGCTGTCCAGCACCAGTTTGGGCGTCGCCCTCATCGGTGGATGGCTGCTGATGGCCTGGGATCTGTTCCTCGATCCGCAGATGGTGGGCGAGGGCTACTGGGTCTGGCAGACCATCGGCTGGGAGCTTCCCGGCATCGACGGCATCCCCTTGCAGAACTTCCTGGGGTGGTGGCTGGGCGGAATCGTGCTGATGTTGATTCTGGACCGCCTGCCCCGCAAGACCGCGAACGATGCGGTCCCGAACGCGATGCTGTTGTGGACCTTCGCGTCGAACATTCTCGCGGCCGCAGTCTTCTTCGGTCGGCCCACTGTGGCGATCTGGGGCGGCATCGCGATGGGCATCGTGGTGATCCCGTGGGCGTGGCGGCTGTGGAGTCAGCCGCAGTGGTGATGCGACGGTGAAACGACTGCTTCCCTGGTTGGCTCTGGGTGCGACCGCGTTGACCGTGCACACGGCATGGAACCTGCGACGTTTGCGTAGACCCCAAGCTCCGCATCAACGCGTGATCGAGAAGGTCGCGGTGCTCATTCCGGCACGCGACGAGGAACACGACATCGGCGCCACCATCTCCAGTGCTCAGGTGCAAGAGGGTGTGGATCATCTCCAGATCCACGTCCTAGACGACGGATCGCACGACGCGACGGCGGCGATCGCACAGGCGCTTGCCCACACCGATCCGCGCGTGCACGTGCACGAGGAGCCCGATGAGGCTCCGCCGGCGGGGTGGCTGGGCAAGAACTACGCGTGCGCTCGGCTGGCCGATCGCGTAGAAGCTCAGGTGCTGGTGTTCCTGGATGCCGACGTTCGACTGGAGCCGACGGCGATCGCCGCGCTAGTCAACGAACTTCGCTCTAGTGATGTCGATCTCGTCGCTCCGTACCCTCGCCAAGAAGCGTTCGGCTTGCTCGAGCGGCTCGTGCAGCCATTACTCGTGTGGTCGTGGGCCACCACGGTTCCGCTTCGCGTGGCCGAGGATCGGCAATGGGCGTCGATGTCGGTCGCTAACGGGCAACTCATGGTCTTCGACGCTCAGGCGTACCGGAAGATCGGTGGACATGCTTCGGTCCGCGGGGATGTGATCGAGGACGTGGCGCTGATGCGCCGGGTTCGCGAGGCGGGCCTGCGCGCGGTGACCGTGGACGGTTCGCAGTTGGCCACCTGTCGGATGTATGAGTCGTCCGCGGATCTACTCGACGGATACACGAAGTCCGCCTGGCGTGCGTTCGGCGGACCCGTCGGGTCGATCGGCGTCAACGCTGTGCTTGTCGCGCTATACGTCGTTCCTGCGCTCGCGGCGATCACCGGGCGCGGATCGACCCGCACATGGGGTGCTCTGGGATACGGCGCGGGTGTTGCCGGGCGCGCGCTGGTAGCCCAGCGCACCGGGGAGCGGATGTGGCCCGACGCGTTGGCGCATCCGGCGTCGATCGCGGCATTCTCCGGCATCAACGCGCTGTCTTGGTGGCGCCGCCTGCGTGGCACCACGCAGTGGAAGGGGCGAAACATCTGATGATGGGGACGCGAGCGTGAGTACCGTGATCGTGATCGGCGCAGGTGCCGCCGGTCTGGCGACCGCGGCGCGGTTGGCGGTCAAAGGCCACACGGTGACAGTGCTCGAGCAGTCCGATCGGGTGGGCGGCAAACTCGCCACCTATCGGCGCGATGGCTTCGCGTTCGACACCGGACCGAGCCTTTTCACCCTGCCGGCCGTCTATCGCGACCTGTTCCTCAAGACCGGTAAACCCCTCGAGGACGAGGTGGATCTACAGCCGGTGGAGCCTGGCTTCGGTTACCACTTCGCCGATGGCGCGAGTGTGACGATGCCCGGTGTTGACCCAGCGAAGTGCGCGCGTGCTCTCGGCGACGGACTTGGTGGACGCAGCGCCGATGACTGGCGGGCGTTGATGGACCGCGCGGCGAAGATGTGGCGGCTCACTCGCGGTCCGTTCCTGCAATCACCACTGCAGGGATGGAAGAGCTTGATGCCGCTGGCCAAACCCGCGGACGTGCGCACCATCGCTCCATGGTCGAGCCTGCGCAAACTCGGTGAGTCGACCCTGTCCGACCCACGCGCGGTCACGTTGCTCGATAGGTACGCCACGTACACCGGATCGGACCCGCGTCGCGCGCCAGCGGTCTTGGCCACGGTTCCGTACGTGGAGCAGGAGTTCGGCGCCTGGCATCTTCGTGGCGGCGTGGGCACTCTGGCCGACGCTTTGCACCGCCGCTGCATCGAGCGCGGGGTGGATGTGCGCACCGGAGCGGATGTCACCTCGATCACCACCGATGCATCGGGTGTGACCGGGGTGGTGGCGAACGGCGAACACCTTCGCGCGGACATCGTGGTGGCGAATGCCGATGCCGGTCTGGTCTACGGGCAACTGTTGGATGATCCGCGCGCGACGGAACCCGCGCGCACGATCGCTCGCAGCGATGCAAGCCTCGCCGGCTTCGTGCTGCTGCTTGCTCTGCGTGGTCGCACCCCGGGGCTGCACCACCACAACGTGTGGTTCCCCGAGGATTACGACGCCGAGTTCGACGCGATTTTCGGCAAGGACCCGCGCCCGGTGGACGACCCCGCGATCTATGTGTGCGCACCCGATGATCCGGCGATGCGGCCCGACTCCGATCACGAAGCGTGGTTCGTGTTGGTGAACGCACCCCGGCATGACCCTGCGCGCGGAGTGGATTGGTCATCACCGCAACTCGCTGCGTCCTACGCCGAGAGCATCGTCTCGCTACTCGCCCAGCGCGGGGTGGACATTCGCGATCGGATCATCTGGCAGGAGATCCGCACCCCGGCGGATCTGGAGCGCGACGCGCGCGCCCCCGGTGGCTCCATCTACGGCACGTCCAGCAACGGCACCCGCGCCGCGTTCGCGCGTCCGGCCAATCGCTCCCCGATCCCCGGCCTGTTCCTCGTGGGCGGGAGCACGCACCCCGGTGGCGGATTACCGCTGGTGGGAATGGGCGCGGAGATCACCGCCGATCTGATCGGACGCGCCTGAACCTTCCTCACCCATCGCTACGCTGACCGGGTGCATGAGGGGACCGGTGCTGTGAGCGAAAGCGTGCGCGCTCCCCTGGATGCAGCGAATCTTCGGCCGCGCGTGCAAAGCACCATCGACGATGTCCTCGCTCGGCAGGGTGATCTGCTGGCCGCGGTGAGCGCGGACATGGAACCCCTCGTCGCAGCGTTACGCGATCTGCTCGCCGGCGGCAAACGCCTGCGTCCGGCATTCGCCTACTGGGGGTGGCGCGGTGCGACCGAGCCGGCGCAGGTGAACGAACTGGACGACGCCGTTCTCCATGCGGTCACCGGCCTTGAGTTCCTGCAGGCCTGCGCACTCATCCACGACGACGTGATGGACGGTTCGGATACCCGCCGCGGTCTACCCGCCGCCCATCGCCGATTCGCAGGACTGCACCGCGGCGAGCAGTGGCTCGGTTCGCCGGAGTCCTTCGGGATTGGTGCAGCGATCCTGCTCGGTGACCTGTGCCTGTCCTGGGCCGACGAAGTGCTACTCACCGCGGACCTACCTCGCGAGACCTTGCACCGGGCGAAGGCGATCTACGACGAGATGCGTTCTGAACTCATGGCCGGGCAGTACCTCGACCTTCTGGAACAGGCGTGCGGAGGCGGTTCGGTCGATCGCGCGCTGCAGGTGGTGCGCTACAAGTCGGCGAAATACACGATCGAACGCCCCCTGCATATCGGTGCGGCACTCGCCGACGCACCGGATTCGGTCTTCGCTGCGTATTCGGGCTACGGACTGCCGCTGGGTGAGGCCTTCCAGTTGCGCGACGACGTCCTCGGAGTATTTGGCGACCCGGAGCAGACCGGGAAGCCCGCCGGCGATGACTTGCGCGAAGGCAAGCGGACAGTGCTCATCGCGCTGGCCACCGAACGCGCGGACGATTCCCAACGCGGGCACCTGCGCGCACTGCTCGGCGATCCTGGTCTGGATGCCTCCGGAGTCTTGACACTGCGCACGATCATCGAGGACACCGGGGCACTTGCCAGCACCGAGGCGATGATCGAAGAGCTGCTCCAGAGGTCGCTCGAATCTCTCGACAACGAGGACATCAGCCAGGAGGCTCGCGAGGTGCTAACGGGCTTGGCGTTCGCCGCGACGCGCCGAAGTCTGTAGGACCGGGCACACTAGGGGTTCACCCCCACGCAACGCCGGATTACACACAGCGTCCGATTAGAGGAGAACCATGTCCCTGCAGGCCCAGGCCACCCGCTTCATGCCGTGGCTCACCCCCCGGACCGTGACCGGGCCGACCGATGAGGTCGTGATCGTGGGTGCGGGTCTCGCCGGGCTCTCGGCCGCGATGCGTCTTGCGGGTGCCGGTCGGTCGGTGACAGTCCTCGAGCGCGAAGACATCCCCGGGGGCCGCGCGGGTCAGATCAAACTCCAGGGCGCCGACGGCACGTACCGCATCGACACCGGACCCACCGTGTTGACGATGCCGGACCTGATCGCCGATGCATTCGATTCCCTCGGCGAGAAGATGGAGGACTGGCTCGAGCTCTCCCCCATCTCACCCCTCTACCGGGCGTTCTACCCGGATGGTTCGGTGCTGGACGTCCACTCCGACATCGACGAGATGGCCGAGGAGATCGCATCGGTCATCGGGCCTGAGGAGGCCGCCGGGTATCGCAAGTACGTGGACTTCGTCTCCGATCTCTACAAGTACGAGATGAAGGACTTCATCGACCGGAACATCGACTCACCCCTCGATCTGCTCACGCCCGATCTGGCCAAGCTCGTGGCGATCGGGGGTTTTCGTAAACTCGCTCCCAAGGTGCGCGAATACTTGAAGGATCCACGTACCGAGCGCGTGTACTCCTTCCAGGCGATGTACGCCGGACTTTCACCGTACGACGCACTTGCGATCTACGCGGTCATCGCCTACATGGATTCGGTAGCGGGCGTCTTCTTCCCCAAGGGCGGGATGCATGCGGTTCCCCAGGCGATGGCGGCTGCTGCCGAAAAGCACGGCGTGAAGTTCCGTTACGGGGTGACGGTGGAGTCCGTCGAGACGATCGGCGAGCGCGCCACCGCGGTCATCACCAGCGACGGTGAGCGCATCACCGCCGATGCCTTCGTACTCAACCCCGACCTCCCGGTCGCCTACCGCGACCTGCTCGGTAAGGAGCCGTGGAGCATCCGCCGACTCGACTACTCCCCCTCGTGCTACCTGCTGCTCGCCGGTTCATCGGCGTCGTACTCCAAGATCGCGCACCACAACATCCACTTCGGAAAGTCGTGGAAGGGCGTGTTCGAGGACCTCATCGACCGCAAACAGTTGATGAGCGATCCGAGCCTGCTGGTGACCAACCCTTCGCATTCGGATCCCGACCTCGCACCGCCAGGCAAGGAGATCTACTACGTCCTATTCCCCACTCCCAACCTCGACGCCCCCATCGACTGGAATCTCACCAAGGACCGCTACCGCGACGAGGTGGTCCGCACCCTGGAGGAACGCGGGTACGTGGGCTTCGGCGACGCCATCGAGGTGGAGGACATCACCACCCCGCAAGACTGGGCCGACCGCGGCATGGAGCGCGGCGCGCCTTTCGCATCAGCGCACTCCTTCATCCAGACCGGACCGTTCCGACCGGGCAACCTGTGGGGTGAGAACGTGGTGTTCACCGGTTCGGGTACCCAACCGGGCGTGGGCGTTCCGATGGTGCTCATCTCCGGTCGACTCGCGGCCGAGCGCATCACCGGTCCCGATCCCACGTATCGCTCCCGCGCCCGCCGATAGATTCGCGCACATGAGTTCTCGGGACCTGGACCGCGCAGGGATCACCGATCCTCAGTTGCGCGCCTCCTACGAACGCTGCCGGGAACTCAACGCGGCCCATGGCAAGACGTACTACCTGGCCACCTTGTTGCTTCCTCCCGGCAAGCGGCCGTACGTCCATGCGTTGTACGGCTTCGCGCGCTACGCCGATGAGATCGTCGACGATCTAGCGTCCACACTGACCGACCAGGAGAAGGCCGATTGGCTGGGCACCTGGGGGGATGCATTCCTAGCCGACCTCGAACGTGGGCATTCCGACGATCCGGTGTGCAAGGCGGTCGTGGACACGGTCCTGCGCTGGGAGATCCCCCGTGAGCACTTCGAAGCGTTCTTGCACTCCATGCGGATGGACCTCACCGTCACCGAATACCCGACGTACCAGGACCTCTACGAGTACGTGTACGGCTC
>CAZQRR010000060.1:8220-10110 GCA_964595675.1 uncultured Rubrivirga sp.
ACGAACAGATCGAGAAGAACCACGATCACCACGCCGGTTACCGCCAACTGGGTGTACGTCACGGCGCTTCACTTCCCTCGGCCACGGGCGCCTCATCCCCGACGGTCCAGCCCTTGACGCTGCGCACCGCCTCCAATGTGAGGATCGACGCCAGCGGGATGACCAGGAAGAAGAGCAGTTCATCCAGCGGGATTTCACCGGGAAGGTAGATGCCCAGGATCCGCGAGGTGTCGAACCACCAGTGGCCCTGCGCGATCGCGTAGGCGTCCCACAGCAAGAACGGCCAGATCACCAGTCCCATCACCAACAACAAACGGCGCCAGCGTGCGAGCACGTGGGTTCGCAGGAAGATCTCCAGCCACATCGACCCCACGAGAACGAAGACCAAGACGCCGACGTAGGACAACGAGGCGGGCATGCTCCAATACTCGCCTATGGCCACCGTCGCGCTCCTGCTCGGGGGCGAATGCACCGGCAAGACCGCGCTGGCAGATGGACTCACCCAGGCGCTTCGTGAACGAGAGCCCGAACTGACGGTCGCGGTGGTTCCCGAGGTCCTGCGGGAATTCGTGGCTCGATGCCGGCGCCCGCCCACGCGCGACGAGCAGGAGGCGATCTGGCGAACCCAGACACGATTGCTCGAAGAAGCGATCGCTGCAAGTCCTACCGACGGTCTAGTGATCTGCGATCCAGCCCCGATCATGACCGCCGTTTACAGCCTTCAGTACTTCGACGACGGCTCCCTACTAACCCCAGCGCTCGAAGAAATGGCGTCAGCCGAGAAGTCATCTCGAAAGCTGGTCGTGTGGTGCGCCCCCGATATTCCCTGGCAGTCCGACGGCATCCAGCGCGATGGACCTCACGCGCGGGAGCGCACCCACGAGCTGATCGGAACCCATGTGGTGCCCGCACTCGAACGCATTCCGCTGACCGTTGCATCCGGGGATGTCCGTGAAAGAGTCGCCCAGGTCTTTCCCCACCTCACGTGACGGGCCCCTGAGCGAGGGCGTGGCTCCCCTTCGCCGCCTGGGCGCCAACCTAAACTCGCAAGGATGGAGACGAGTGCGCGCATGGGCCTCGTCGGCAAGACGGTGGGCACCCGCTACGAGGTGCGATCTCTGCTCGCCCGTGGCGGGATGGCCACGGTCTACGAGGCGATCGATCTGCGCTTGGACCGGCGGGTTGCGCTGAAGGTGATGCACCCGCACCTGGCCGCCGATCCGGGGTTCGTCGCCCGATTCGAACGCGAAGCCAAGTCCGCTGCCCGGCTTGCCCACCCGCACGTGGTGGGTGTGTACGACCAAGGTGAGGCAGACGGTCTGGTCTACCTGGCGATGGAGTACATCCCCGGGCGCACCTTGCGCGATGTGATCCGCGAGTACGGCCCGCTGTCCACCGAACAAGGCCTCGTACTCCTCGAGCCGGTCCTCGAGGCGCTGTCCGCGGCCCATGCGGCCGGCCTGGTTCACCGCGACATCAAGCCCGAGAACGTGCTGATCTCACATGACGGCCGCGTGAAAGTCGCGGACTTCGGACTCGCCCGCGCCGTTGCCACATCGGACACGAATGCCACCGCCGGAGTGTTGATCGGAACTGTCGCCTACCTCGCTCCGGAGCAGGTCGAGCGGGGCGAAGCCGATGCCCGCACGGACATCTACGCCGCGGGGGTCTGCCTGTTCGAGATGATCACCGGACAGGTTCCGCACAGTGGCGAGAGCCCCTTGGCGGTTGCCTATCAACACGTCAATGCCGATGTGCCAGCTCCGTCGAGTCTGGCTGCAGGCATTCCGCCCGAGGCCGATGCCATCGTCCGTGCCGCCACCCGGCGTGATCCGAACCAGCGCTATCGCAGTAGCCAGGATTTCCTCGCCGACATCCGCCGCGCACGCG
>CAZQRR010000061.1:0-1223 GCA_964595675.1 uncultured Rubrivirga sp.
TTCATGCCCGGTTCCGGTTCGCTGACGTACATCCAGTCGTAGCGCGGGTTGCCGATGGGGAAAGTCAGTGCCGCAGGCATGTGGATGTAGACATCCCACCAATAGTCGCGGCGACCGGCCTCGAGCAGCAGAACCGATCGTGACTCATCGGCGGACAGGCGGTTCGCGAGAGCCGAACCCGCGGAACCTCCGCCGACTATCACGTAGTCGAAGGACTCCTTCATGGACGCAGGCTAGTCGCCGAGTTCGGTACGACGACGCGAAACATATGCCCGCAGTTCTTCCTTGATGGACTCGTCCATCGGTGGTTCCTCGTAGGCCGCGAGCTTCGCTGCTGCGATTTCGCCTGCACGCGTCGCCGTGTCCTTCGATCCGTTGCGAGTCCATCGCTCGAAGTTGTCCGAGCTGGACAGGAAGGGTCGGTAGAAGCAGTCGCGAAAACGCTCCATGGTGTGCATGGCCCCCAGGAAGTGTCCACCGTGACCGATCTCCTGGTGGGCATCGAATGCCATCGAAGACTCGTCGATCTCCAAGGGGGTGAACTGATGCTCGAGCATTTCGAGTAGCTGGATATCGATCACGTACTTCTCGATGCTCGACACCAAACCACCCTCGAGCCAGCCGGCGGCATGCATCACGAAGTTCGTGCCTGCCAGGAAGGTGGGCATCAATGTCATGAGCGCCTCGTAACCGGCCTGGGCGTCGGGCAACTGGGCGGAGTTCAAGCCTCCACCGCCGCGGAACGGCAGTTTGAAGTGGCGCGCGATCTGCCCCGTGGCTAGCAGGCCGATTCCAGATTCGGGAGTGCCGAACTGGGGTGAACCGGATTGCATGTCGATGTTGGACAGGAACGAGCCGAAGACCACGGGTGCGCCGGGGCGGATCAGCTGCGTCAGCGCAATGCCCGATAGCGCTTCGGCCATCTGCTGCGCGAGCGCGGCGGGGATGGTCACCGGCGACATCGCACCCATCAGCAGGAAGGGGGTGACGACTACCGGCTGATTGGCCGCGGAGTAGACGAACAACGCATCGAGCATGCGGTCGTCCCAGCGCAGCGGTGAGTTGCAGTTGATCAGCGATATGCAGAACGGCTTCTCTTCGATCGACTCACGGCTGCCGAACACCATTTCACCCATCGCAAGGGTGTCTTGGGCGCGCTCAGCGCTCACCACATTGCCCATGATGATCTTGTCGGTGAGGGTCAAGGCTCGATAGACCATGTC
>CAZQRR010000061.1:1323-10023 GCA_964595675.1 uncultured Rubrivirga sp.
AGGATCTCGTAGCGCGGCATCGAGTTGCGGAACATGGCTCTCCTATCGGTTGCGTCGGTTGCGCTGTTGCCCTTGACGAGTATCCACGGGCTACCTACACTCCAAACGTGGAACAAGAGTTCCACATTATGGTTCCTCGCGGAAGCCCTTTCCCCGGGTTTTTTCGAAAGGCGGGCCCTTCGATGGCTGCAGCGTCCGGCACCCAGGCGGTCGACCGTGCCGCGGGTCTGCTGCTAGTCGTCCTGGAATCCCCGCAACCCCCCAGCTTCGGCGAACTCCAGGAAGCCAGTGGGCTGGCGAAGAGCACGTTGTCGCGCTTGCTGTCGAGTTTGGAGCGCCACGCGTTGATCTCGCGCGCGGAGGATGGAACGGTGCGCCCGGGGGGAGCCTTGACGCGTTTCGCGCACTCCAGGCGTCCCACCGATGAACTCATCGAGGTGACTCGCGCCTTCATGGTCGAACTCAGCGAGGCCACCGGCGAAACCATCAACCTTGCTGTGCTGGACGGAACCGAGGTCGAGCAGATCAGCCAGATCGACTGCACGTACCTCATCGGCGGGGTCAAGTCAGGCGATCTCAAGGTGCCCCTGCACGCATCGGCCTTGGGCAAGGTCTTCTTGGCTTACGGGGCGGAACTGCCGCCGGGTCGCCTACGCAAGATCAGTACCCGCACCATCACTTCGCGTGACCGCCTTCGCGAGGACCTCCAGAGGGTTCGCGAGCGGGGTTGGGCGCTCGCCGACTCCGAGTTGGAGCCGGGGCTCATCGCTGTAGCAGCACCGGTCTTCTCTGCCGGCGGTGATGTAGTGGCGGCGATTTCGATTTCCGGACCCACGCTTCGGATGACGCGCGAGGTGGCTCACAACTACGCCGAATTGCTGGTCGCGCAAGCAGTGAAGGCCTCGGAGATCTTGGGATTCCATGGAACGTCTAGTGAAGACGCGGGGAACACGACCGTTGTCCCCGCAGGAGGAAGGGTGGGTGCTGCATGACTCCCGACGACGTTTTGAAGGCGTTGTACGACGAGACCATGGTCGGTAACGCCCCTGCTGTTCTCGAACACACGAACGCAGGGCTCGAACTCGGCATGTCGCCGGACACGATCTTGTTCGATGCGTTGATCCCTGCACTCGAGGAAGTTGGCGCCCGATTCGAGCGTGGCGACTTCTTCGTCCCGGAGATGCTCATTGCGGGTAAGGCGATGTCGGGTGCTCTGGATGTGCTGCGCCCGCTGTTGGCGCAAACTGGCGCGGAGACGGTGGGCACCTTCTTGATGGGAACCGTCAAGGGTGATGTCCACGACATCGGTAAGAACCTCGTCAACATCATGCTGGAGGGTGCCGGTTTCCACGTGATCGATCTGGGAGTCCAGGTGCCGCCGGAGAAGTTCATCGAAGGCATCCAGGAACACAAGCCGGACATCGTCGGCATGTCCGCGTTCCTGACCACCACGATGCCGATGTTCAAGGTGAACATCAACATGATCGAGAAGGCTGGATTGCGCGACGACATCATCATCATGGTCGGTGGTGCACCGGTCACGCAGGAATACGCCGACGTCTCGGGGGCCGATGGTTACGCAGCGGACGCTGCGACTGCGGTGCGCCGCGCCAAGGAACTGCTCGCTATTCGCTCCGGGGCTTAACGGTGTTTCGCAATCTGCTTCCCGTCGTCGAGCATGCGGTCAAGGGTCCGGTCTGGGACTGCCAGATGTGCGGGCAGTGCGTTCTGCATTCCACCGGCATGACCTGTCCAATGACCTGTCCGAAGACATTGCGCAACGGTCCGTGTGGGGGAGTGCGGCCCGATGGACACTGCGAAGTGAAGCCGGAGATGCGCTGCGTGTGGGTCAAGGCGAATCATCGCGCGGAGACCATGCCCCTCTTGCCGAAGTCGTGGCGTGAGGAAATCGGCCATCTTCGCCCACCGGTCAACAACCAACTCAGAGGCGATTCATCGTGGTTGAACCTCATGAACGGCAAGGATCGTGAGACGCCCGAGGGATGGCGGGTGAGTCACTGATGTCCAGTTTCGGGGGACTTCTGGCAAGCCGCGAGAGAGTGATCGTCACCGCGGAATTGCCGTCCATGGACGGCGGCGACATGTCCACGGTCGAGGAGGCCCTCACCCACTATCGGGGATTCGTCGATGCGGTCAACATCACCGACAACCCCGCTGCCCATGCCCATGCCAGCAACGTGTCCATGGCAATCGCAGTCAAGCAACTCGGGGTCGAGCCGATCATGCAGGTGGTGTGCCGGGACAAGAACCGCATCGCAGCGCAGGCGGATGTGGTCGGTGCGTCCATGCATGGCGTGACTGTCTTCTGCGCGCTGACTGGCGACGACGTAACAGCCGGTGACGAACCGGAGGCGCGACGCGTGTTCGACATCGATGGTCCTCAATTGATTTCGATCATGGGCGGCCTGTCTCGCGGCAACTACCTGTCAGGGCGGAAGCTGAAGCATCCGAGGGATCTGTTGATCGGATCAGTGGAGAATCCCTTCGCTCCTCCCGCCGATGTTCGAATCCGTCGCGCCCGCATGAAGGTCGACGCAGGTGCACGTTTTCTGCAGTTGCAGATCGGTTACGAACCCGAGGTTCTGGCGACTTTCGTTGCGGGATGCCAAGCCAACGGTGTTAGCGAACGGGCGGCCTTGATGCCGACCGTCATCTTGACCAGGACCGCCGGCGCATTGCGCTTCATGGATTCCAGCGTTCCCGGCATCCACGTTCCGCAGCCCGTGATCGATCGCATCGCCAACGCGGACAATCCCGGAGAGGAGTCCTTCCAACTCGTCAAGGAGCAGGTGGGTCATGCCCTGTCCCTGCCTGGAGTCGCCGGGATACACATCACCGATTTCCGCCACGACGGTTCATTGGAACGGTTGGTGACCGAGCTCGCCATAGGTCCTTCGGCATCCTCTGCATCGGTTAGTGCATAGCGCGAGACGTTCATCACTCAGGAATTCATCAGCGAAGACAGGAGCACCATGCACACCATCGTCAGTTCCGCGAACCAGACGTTGACGATCGGATCGGATCAGCCGTTCTGCATCATCGGTGAACGCATCAACCCCACCGGACGCAAGGTCTTCCAGGAGCAACTGCGCGCCGGGGATCTATCGGCGGTCGAGAAGGACGTGGCCGACCAAATCGCCGGTGGCGCGATGATGCTCGACGTCAACATGGGCGTACCGCTCGTCGATGAGGCGGCACTCTTGGCCCAAGCGGTGCGGTTGATCCAGAGCCTGACCGATATCCCGCTGTGCATCGATTCCTCGGTTGTCGAGGCCTTGGAAGCCGGCCTCGCCGCGTACGAAGGTAAGGCGCTGGTTAACTCCGTCACCGCTGAGGACGAGCGGATGGAACTGATCCTCCCGCTCGTCAAGAAGTACGGCGCGGCTGTCATCGCATTGCCTAACGACGATAAAGAGATCCCCGAGGATCCCCAGCGTCGATTCGAACTGACCGAGTACTTGGTCGACAAGGCGACCACCAAGTACGGCATCCCGATTGAGGACATCGTGATCGATCCCCTCGCGATGCCCATAGGTGCCGATTCGCAGATGGTGATCCGGACCCTCGAGACCATCGAATTGATCGCGAACAAGATCGGCGTGAACATGACCCTCGGTGCTTCCAATGTTTCCTTCGGAATGCCCGACCGCCACGCCCTCAATTCGGTTTTCCTTCCCATGGCTATGGGAGCGGGTTTGACGAGCGCGATCATGGACGCCCGCACCCCGCAGATCGTCACCGCCGTCAAGGCCGCCGACCTCATGCTCGGCAACGACGAGTGGGGTATGAACTGGATCGCCGCCCACCGCGCGCGCGAGGCCGCGAGCTAGGAGATCATCAGCCAATGGCCGACCAGCGCCCGGACTCCGGCGAACTCGACACGACTTCGCTGATCGAGGACCCCGGTCCCGAAGTCCCCACCATCGAGGTTCCCAGTCACGAGGAAGTGGCGCGCGTCGCCATCGTCTTCGAACCCTCGGGCAAGCAGGTGCGCGCACCAGTTGGCGTCAATATCTTCGACGTTGCGAGTTGGAACGCGATCGCCGTCGATTCCACGTGCGGTGGCCACGGGACCTGCCGCAAGTGCCGAGTGCAGATCCTCGAGGGCGAAGTGCCCGCTGGGAGCGTCGACGCACGGGCCTTCACCGAAGATGAGATGCAGGCAGGTTGGCGGCTGGCTTGTCAGGCGGCGGCGTGGAGTGATCTGCGCGTCGACGTTCCACCACTCACCACGCGACCCAAGGCGTCCACGGTGGGTGTGGGTCGGCAGGTCATCCACCGCCCCACGGTCTTGAAGAGGTACGTGGAACTAGCTGAGCCGAGTCTGACCGATCAGCGTCCAGATCTGCGGCGCGTGATGGATGCAATCACGGATATGGCCTCCGGTGCGGATCCCATGGTGCTGCGCAGATTGCCACGAGTCCTACGCGATGCCGACTTCAAGGTGACCGCGGTGGTGGTAGACGACACCCTGGTGGCCGTCGAGCCAGGTGACACATCCGGTCGGGTTTTCGGCATTGCCTATGACCTCGGCACCACGACCGTGGTGGCCACCTTGGTGGATCTAGCGAATGGCATGCCGCTCGCCGTCTCATCGATGCTGAACAAACAACAGCGCTATGGAGCCGATGTGATCAGCCGCATCAGCGCGACCATGCTCGACCCGAACGCGTTGGACAGTCTGCAAGCGCTGGCTCACGAGACACTCGATGAGTTGACCGGGGAAGTATGCGACGAGGCGGGCGTTGACCGCTCGGAGGTCTACCAGGTTGCGGTAGCGGGGAACGCAACGATGGTGCAGATCGCCCTGGGCATCGATCCCGAGCCTTTGGGCGTGGCTCCCTTCATTCTGGCGGCCGAGGACTACCCGGACGTCAAGGCCGATGAGCTGGGGATCAAGGTGAACGCACGGGCGCGCGCTTGTCTGTTCCCGGCATTGGGCGCCTACGTGGGTGGTGACATCGTGGCCGGTGGATTGGCGTGCGGCATGGATCGTGACCAACGCGTGCGGTTGTTCATCGACGTCGGCACCAACTGCGAGATGATCCTCGGCAACGGGGAACAGTTACTCGCCACCGCCGCACCGGCCGGTCCGGCATTCGAAGCCGCCTCGATCGCATGCGGTATGCGGGCAGCGGCGGGGGCTATCGAAGTTGTTCGGATCGACGACTCCGGTGTGCAGATCGAATGTATCGATGGTGCGGAGGCCGTGGGTATCTGCGGCTCCGGCCTCGTCGATGCAGTCGCGGAACTTGTGCGTGTCGGTCTGCTCGATGCGTCGGGGCGTTTCGTCTCCGATGAGCAAGCACTGGCGGTGGCCCCCCATGTTGCGGATCGCCTGGTGATGCGCGGTGAGGAACGGGTTTTCGTACTGAGCGGGGATCCGGTGAACGGGACCGGTGTGTACCTGTCCCAGCGTGACGTCCGCGAGTTGCAGTTCGCGAAGGCGGCCATCTCCACGGGGTGGGCGATCCTGCTGGAGGAATTCGGCATCAAGGAAAACGACGTACAGCAGGTGCTGTTGGCGGGTTCGTTCGGCAGTTACCTGTCGCCTCGTAATGCCATCCGTATCGGTTTGGTGCCCAACATCGCCGCATCGCGCGTGGTGAGCGCGGGGAATGTGGCGGGTGAGGGGGCGAAGATGGCGCTTCTGTCAGGTTCGGAGCGCCACGGCGCGCATACGCTGCTCAACGTGATCACTTACGTGGAACTCTCCGATCGCGAGGACTTCAACGATCGCTTCGTAGAGGAACTGGCCTTCCCGGCCTGATCGTGTCGGTCCGAAATTGAACGTCATCGCGTGCGGGGCACTGGCGAGCGACCTCATCGAATTGGATCGCCAGCGCGGATGGGGCATCACGGTCCATCCACTGCCGCCACTTTTGCACAACCACCCCGAGCAGATCGCCGGCCGGGTCGAGGAACTCCTGAACGAACTCCAAACGCCCGTGGCCATCGCCTACGCCGATTGCGGTACCTACGGTGCGCTCGACGAGGTGTGTCGTCGTCGTGGTGTCCATCGACTCGGAGGACAGCATTGCTACGACGTCTATGCCGGCGCGGCGCGGATCGCGGAAGTCATGGCAGATGTGCCGGGCACCTATCTGCTGACCGACTTCCTGGTCAGGGGCTTCCACCGCACGGTGACCGTCGAACTGGGGCTCGATAGGTATCCCGAACTTCGAGCCGACTACTTCGGCAATTACCGGCAGGTGGTCTGGCTTGCTACCCGCCCGGATGACCCGGATCTGCGCGCCGCGGCGCTGGAGGCGGCGCAGGCCCTGGGTCTGCCCTTGACCATCACCGCCGTGGGGCGCGATGGCCTGGCCGATGAGGTCGAAACGCTCCTGGCCCGCACCTCCCCCTGACGCAGGAACGGGGGAGGGGTGGAATCTGGTGTACAAGAACATCAATAACTGATATATCTGTCTCCATGGTCCGTGCGATGACGCAGTCCCTGGCCGATCAGGCCTATGGGCACCTTCGTCGCATGATCTGCACCGCCGAACTCGAGCCCGGTGCAGTGATAAGTGAATCCGAGTTGTGCGAACAGCTCGGTTTGGGCCGGACGCCAGTGCGCGAAGCCCTGCGCGCACTGGCGTCCGAGCACCTCATCGAGGTGTATCCGCGTCGGGGCATGTTCGTCGCGGGTGTCGATCCGCGCGACCTTCGGGCCATCAGCGAGGTGCGCGAGCAGCTCGAACCGTTCGCGGCGTCGCTCGCAGCGAGTAGGCGAGAGGCCGAGGATCTCGAAGTGATCGAAGCGCTGCTGGCCGATCTCGATGCGTTCGAGCGCAGTGGCATCGAGAAACATCGCACCGTGCTGATGGAGCTAGATGAGCGCATCCACCACTGCGTCTATCAAGCCAGTCATAACGCCTACCTGGCACACGATCTCGACAGGTACTACACGCACGCGCTGCGTATCTGGTTCCTCGGGCTGACCAAGGTCACGCACCTTCAGCAAGCGATTCTCGAGCACCGCGAGATTTTGGAAGCCATCCGCGATGGCGATTCTGAGCGCGCAGCGGTGGTGATGAGCAAGCACATCGAAGGTTTCGAAGCCGAAATGCGTAAGGCCTTATAGGAACGAGGCGGTAAGGGCACAGCCCGCACCCAGGTAACTCATCGATCCAACAACAGAAGGAATCGGAAAGAAGATGACAGAGGAAATGAAGGCACCGGCTAGCGCGAAGTGCGTCGTGATTGGCGCGGGCATCGTCGGAAATTCCATCGTGTACCACCTCGCACGATTGGGCTGGACCGACATCGTGCAATTGGACAAGGGCCCGCTGCCCAATCCCGGTGGATCAACCGGCCACGCTTCCAACTTCATCTTCCCGACCGATCACAGCAAGGAGATCACCCAGCTCACCTTGGAGAGCATGAAGCAATACAAGGAAATGGGTGTCTTCACCGAATGCGGTGGTATCGAGGTCGCGCGCACCGAGGACCGCATGCAGGAGTTGCACCGGCGCATGCAATCGGCCAAGTCCTTCGATACCGGTGATACCGAGATACTCACCCCCGAGCAGGTCAAGGAAAAGGTCCCCTATATCGACGAAACCGTCATCCTCGGCGGCTTCTGGACTCCATCGGTGGGTGTGGTGGATTCGCTTCGGGCCGGAACGATCATGCGTGAACGCGCCCAGGAGATGGGTGCCTTGACGAGTCTGCCCAACACCGAGGTGCTGGACATAGAGGTCACGGATGGCCGCGTTTCCGCCGTCGTCACCGATCGCGGCACCATCCAGACCGAGTACGTGGTCATCGCGTGCGGTTGCTGGAGTCCGAGGATCGCGGCCATGGCCGGAGCCGCCATCCCCTTGACGCCCGCCGTTCATCAGATGAAGGACATCGGTCCGGTGCCGTTCTTCGCCGACGCCAAGGGCGACATCGAGTGGCCGATCATCCGCGATATGGACACGTTCATGTACGAGCGGCAACATGGGACGGGACTGGAGATCGGTTCGTACGCGCACCGCGCGATCTTGTACGAAGCGGATGAGATTCCCTCGAACGAGCAGGCAGCGCTCTCGCCCACCGAGATGCCATTCACGCAGGACGACTTCGATCTGCAAGACGAGCACGCGATGGAATTGATGCCGGACATCGTGGGCGATGAAAGTGTTGGCGAGAAGTACGCCTGCAACGGTCTGCTGTCCCTTACACCCGATGGAGCTCCGATCCTGGGCGAGACGCCCGAGGTCAAGGGGCTGTGGTCGGCCGCCGCAGTGTGGATCAAGGAAGGTCCGGGCGTTGGTAAGTCGATCGCCGAATGGATGGTCCTCGGTGAACCGGAGATCGATCTGCACGGTGCGGACGTCTCCCGCTTCTACGAGCATCACAAGACGCGCGAGCACGTGGTCGCCCGCACATCCGAGGGGTTCATCAAGACGTACGGGATCATCCACCCGGGCGAGCAGTGGACCAGCAACCGCAACGTCCGGCTCTCGCCGTACTACCAACAACAGAAGGCACTGGGGGCGGTCTTCTACGAAGCCGTTGGTTGGGAACGCCCGTTCTGGTACGAGAGCAACGCTCACCTGGTGGAGAAGTTCGGCGACGCGGTGATGCCGCGCACGGCCGAATGGGATTCTCGGTGGTGGTCACCCATCATCAATGCCGAACATCTGCAGATGCGCGAGACCGCGGGCATGATCGATCTCACGCCGTTCG
>CAZQRR010000062.1:0-1626 GCA_964595675.1 uncultured Rubrivirga sp.
CACGGTCATCACGCAGGCCCCGCCCGCTGAGGCCTACACCAACCAGTTCGCCGAGGCCGCCAACGCGGCCCTGCAGGCGAATGGCGTGGACACGACCGGTGACGGCTTCACGCCGATCACCGTGGAACTGAAGGAAGGCGGCGCGTAAGCGCTCACTTCTAACCGACGGGCCCGGCCATGGGCCCGGGCCATTCGGCGTGTGTCCTCCCCCGATGCGGTGTCAGTTGTCGGGGCGACACGCCGAGGCGTGCGCCCGACAACTGACACCGCATCGGGGAGGAGCGTGTGCGGTTCAGCCCGCCAGGGCGTAGTTCGAGTCGACAAGGACGCGACCGGCGATAGCCGCGAGGGCTCGCTCACGCACCGGCGTAGGCACGGACTGATCGTCGAACACCTCGAGCGCAGCGGGCGCGAGGCCGCGGGCACGGGCTGCGGCGATGATCGCCTGGGCGCGGGGGTCGTCGTCGTTCCAACGTCCCTCTTCGATGGCCATCGCCAGGGCGTCGTAATCGCTCTGGATACTGGAAATCTGGATACGGGAAATCTGGATGGTGGAAATCTCGGTTGTGCGGAGCATGGTTGCCCTCCCTTCTGCGCCGAAGGTAGGGGTTCCAGATCATAAAGAAAAACTATTGATTTCGATCGTGTCGATCGTATTATTCAATAATGAGTCTCGCGCAGGCATCGTTCCGTCAGTTGGCCGCGATGGTCGCCGTGGCCCACGAGGGATCCTTCGGCGCCGCGGCCGACGAACTCGGGTTGTCACAGGCGACGGTCAGCCAGCAAGTGGCCGCCCTCGAGCGGCTGATCGGCACCGAGTTGTTCGATCGGCCCGGTGGCCCCCGACCAGTGAGTTTGACTCCTGCGGGACGGGTCCTCCTTCCTTCCGCCGAACACATGCTCGGTCACGTCCGGGCAGCCCAACGCGACGTTGACGACACCCTTGCCGGAACAGCCGGACGCGTGTCGATCGGGACTTTCCAAAGCGTCTCGGTACACCTGCTCCCCCGCGCGGTGCGAGCGCTGCGCGAAGTGGCACCGGACATCACCGTGGCCCTGTACGAGGGGCCGAGTTCCGAAGGCCTGATCGACGATCTGCTCGGCGACGAACTCGACGTCACCTTCATCGAGGGCACGTACACCGATCCGCGCGTAGACGTGACGGAACTCGGTCGTGATCCCTATCTACTCCTGTTGGCGAAGGACAGTCCGCTCCTCGAACACGTGAGGAAGGGTGGGTTCCCGATCGAGAAGTTGGATGGGGTGGCACTCATCGGGCAGCCGCCCATGACCTACCAAGACGATGTGGACGTCATCTTGCGCAGCCACGGCATCACTCCGCGCTACCTGTTCCGAACCGTGGATAACGGCGCAGTGCAGGCGATGGTGCGCAGTGGTGTGGCACCGGCGATCATGCCGAGGCTGGCCGTGGACCTGAACGACGACGAGGTGGTGAAGCTGCCACTTTCGCCCGCCGTCGAGTCGCGCATCATCTCCCTGGCGATTCGATCCGGCGACAACGCGCTGCCCGCGGCCCAGGCCTTCGCCGCGGCAGCGCAGGATGCTGCCCGGCTCGTCCTCGAAACCCCCGTTGCGGGGGGGGGGGTGGGGGGGGCGCGCCCGGGG
>CAZQRR010000062.1:1636-10005 GCA_964595675.1 uncultured Rubrivirga sp.
GGATGGGGGCGCACCCCGCCTGGGGGGGGGGGGCCCTCCAACTGACACCGCAACGGGGCGGGGTTAGGAGTTGAGGTCGACCATCACGTGCTTGATGCGCGTGTAATCCTCGAAGCCGTACATCGACAGGTCCTTGCCGTAGCCGGAGTGCTTGAACCCACCGTGCGGCATTTCCGCGACGAGCGGAATGTGGGTGTTGACCCAGACGGTGCCGAAGTTCAAGCCCTTGGCCATCCGCATGGCGCGACCGATGTCTTTGGTCCACACGCTCGAAGCAAGGCCGTACTCGACACCGTTGGCCCAACGAAGGGCTTCGTCTTCATCGCTGAAGCGCTGGATCGTGATGACGGGTCCGAAGATCTCATTTTGGATCATCTCGTCGTCCTGCTTCAGGTTCGCAACCACGGTCGGCTCGACGAAGAAGCCACGATTTCCCTGGCGAACGCCGCCCGCCACGACCTCGGCGTGCTTGGGAGCGCGCTCCAGGAAGCCGAGCACTCGCTCGAGTTGGCTCGCATTGTTGACCGGAGGCACCATCGCTTCTCCACCTGGGCCATCTTCGAACGTCGTGGCTGTTCCCTTGGCCTGCTCAGCCATCGCCGCGACGAAGTCGTCGTAGATCTTGGGCGCGACGAGCATGCGCGTGGCCGCCGTGCAGTCCTGACCGGCGTTGAAGTAACCCGCAACCGCAAGCCACTCGGCAGCGGCGGCGACGTCGGCATCGTCGAAAATGACTACCGGGGCCTTGCCGCCGAGTTCCAGATGTACGCGCTTGACGTCCTTGGCGGCTGACTCGGCAACCTGCATGCCTGCGCGGACAGAGCCGGTGATCGCAACCATCTGTGGAGTCGGATGCTCCACCAGTGCGCGACCGGTGTCGCGGTCGCCGCACACCACGTTGAAAACACCAGGCGGAAGGGCATCGGCTTCCTGAATGATCTCCGCCATTCGCACCGTCGATACCGGGGTGGTGTCGCTTGGCTTGAGGACAACCGTGTTGCCTGCAGCCAGTGCCGGAGCGAACTTCCACACCGCCATCATCATCGGGTAGTTCCAGGGAGTGACCTGGCCGATCACGCCCACCGGTTCGCGCCGGATGATCGAGGTGAACCCGCTCATGTATTCACCCGCCGAGCGACCCTCCAGCACCCGGGCTGCACCGGCGAAGAAGCGGATCTGGTCCAGCATCGGCGGGACCTCCTCCGATGCCGTTACGGCCAGCGGCTTGCCGGTGTTCTGGCTCTCTAGTGCGATCAATTCATCGGCGTGCGACTCGAGTGCATCGGCGATCTTCAGCAGCGCCTGCTGGCGTTCGCTGGGCGTGGTGTTGCCCCAAGTCTCGAAGGCGGTGGCGGCCGCCTCGTACGCGGAGTCGATGTCGGCCTGCGTGGAGACCGGGGCGCTTGCGAACACCTCGCCGGTGGTGGGGTCGACCAGATCGCTCCGGGCGCCCTCGACCGCGTCCACGCTGGCGCCGTTGATGAAGTTGCGGATGTTCACGGATTGCCTCCTCGGCGGGTCCTGGATGACTGGCACCACGCTAGGGGAGATCGATGCTTTTCGATAGTCCTTTGGCCTAGAAGACACTAATTTCGATGAATTTTCATCTCTTCACCACTAAATCGCTTGCTATTCGGCCTTCCGTGGGAGAGGGTGGCGCTATGTCCACTCGAGCCCCGAGCAAGGCACCGGTGCTCGACGACGTCTCCAAGGCCATCATCGAGCAGCTTCAGCAAGATGGCCGACGCTCCTATGGATCGATCGGCAAGGCCGTGGGGCTGTCGGAAGCGGCGGTTCGCCAACGCGTTCAACGACTCCTGGACTCCGGCGTGATGCAGATCGTCGCCGTCACCGACCCCATGCAGGTCGGCTTCCCGCGGGAGGCGATGGTGGGCATCACGGTGTCGGGGGACATCGAGCAGGTGGCCGAGGCTTTGGAAAACCTCGCCGAAGTCAACTATTTGGTTGTGTGCGCGGGGGGTTTCGACATCCTCGCGGAGGTATTAGCTGAGGACGATGACCATCTGCTGAACGTCATCAACGATCACATCCGGTCACTGCCCGGTGTGCTGAGAGCCGAAGCGTTCGTCTATCTGAAATTACGTAAACAGATCTACACATGGGGAACACGATGACAACCACACCGCAAGACGTCACCGAGTCCGGCTACGACTCCCTGGCGGAGTCCGCACGCGAGCATCTGTGGATGCACTTCACCCGGCACTCGACCTACTACGGCGGTGGCCATGTGCCAGTCATCGTGAAGGGTGAGGGTCCTTACATCTGGGACGACCAGGGCAACAAGTACTTCGACGGCCTCGCGGGGTTGTTCGTCGTGCAGTTGGGTCATGGTCGCAAGGAGTTGGCCGCGGCAGCGGCCAAGCAAGCCGAGGAACTGGCGTTCTTCCCCATCTGGTCCTATGCGCACCCCGGCGCCATCAAGCTCGCCGAGCGGTTGGCTTCCTACGCCCCCGGCGATCTCAACCGGGTGTTCTTCACTTCCGGTGGCGGCGAAGCCGTCGAGACGGCGTGGAAGCTCGCCAAGCAGTACTTCAAGATGACCGGCAAACCCACCAAGTACAAGGTGATCAGTCGCGCCATCGCGTATCACGGCACCCCGCAGGGCGCCCTCAGCATCACGGGCATCCCGGTAGCCAAGGTGCCCTTCGAACCTCTGGTGCCCGGTGGAGTCAAAGTGCCCAACACCAACTTCTACCGTGCTCCCGAGGAGTACCGCTACGACGAGAAGGCGTTCGGATTGTGGGCAGCGAACCGCATCGCCGAAGCGATCGAATTCGAGGGCCCGGATAGCGTCGCTGCGGTATTCGTCGAGCCCGTGCAAAATGCCGGCGGATGCTTCCCACCCCCGCCCGGATACCTCGAGCGCGTGCGCGAGATCTGTGACGAATACGACGTCCTGATGGTGGCCGACGAAACGATCACCGCCTTCGGCCGCATTGGTGACATGTTCGCGATCAACCGCTTCGGAGTGGTGCCCGACATGATCACGTGCGCCAAGGGCATGACCAGTGGCTACGCCCCCATGGGCGCCATGATCGCCTCGGACCGCCTCTTCGAGCCGTTCAAGACCGGCACCAACGCGTTCCTGCATGGATACACCTGGGGCGGCCATCCGGTGGGCGCGGCAGTGGCACTGGCCAACTTGGACATCTTCGAACGCGAGGGAATCCTCCAGCACGTCCGCGAGAACGAAGGGGCCTTCCGTCGCACCCTGGAGAAGCTTCTGGACCTGCCGATCGTGGGCGACGTTCGCGGTGCCGGGTACTTCTACGGCATCGAGTTGGTCAAGGACAAGGAAACTCGGGAGTCGTTCAACGACGACGAGGCGGAGCGCCTGCTGCGCGGATTCTTGTCCAAGGCATTGTTCGACAACGGTTTGTACTGTCGCGCAGATGATCGCGGTGACCCGGTGGTGCAACTCGCGCCGCCGCTGATCATCGGCCAGCCGGAGTTCGACGAAATCGAGCAGATCTTGCGGAAGGTGCTCACCGAAGCATGGTCGATCCTCTAGCAGCCTCCACCGCAGCCGGCTCTGACCGCACGCGCATCCGACGGTTGCCCGACAAGGCGGTACACGATCGTGCGATCCTCGATGCGATCCTCGATGCAGGGTTCGTCGCGCACGTCGGAATCATCGACCACGGCCAACCCTTCGTACTTCCCGTCGGCTACGCCCGGCGCAGCGATGAGGTGATCGTGCACGGCTCCTCCGGTTCGCGACTCTTTCGCGCGCTCGCCGACGGTGCTCCGGCGTGCCTGACGGTTACGCTGCTCGATGGTCTCGTGTATGCGCGCAGCGCATTCGAGTCGAGCATGAATTACCGCTCGGCGATGGTCCTCGGCTCAGCTCGCACGCTCACCGGCGACGATGAACTCGATGCGCTGCGGGCGCTCAGCGACCACCTTCTGCCCGGACGATGGGAGGAAGCGCGCCAGCCCAGTAAGAAGGAGCGCGCTGCAACACTCACCGTGGCGCTGCCCATCGAGGAGTGGTCGGTCAAGGTGAGCGAGGGTGGCCCCGGCGATGACCCCGAGGACCTGGAGAACGAACCCTGGCGAAGCATCTGGGCTGGCCACGTGCCCATCACCACAAGGTTCGAGCCCGCGATCACCGACCCGTATGTGCCAGGCGGGGTAACCGTTCCCGAATACGTTCGCGAGCGCCCGTGAGCGTCGCCGTCGAGCAACCATCGGACTTTCCAGCGATCCTGAAGCGGGTCCTGTGGTGGGACACCCTGCCCGTCGAATTCACGCAGCCACTCGGCGCGCCTCTCACAGCGGATATCGATGCCGACGTGGCGATCATCGGTGCTGGGTTCACCGGTTTGTGGACCGCCTACTACCTGCAGCAGCAGGCACCGGGGTTGCGTATCGCGATCGTGGACAAGTACATCGCGGGCTACGGAGCCAGCGGGCGAAACGGCGGTTGGGCATCGGCGCTCTTCCCCCAGGATGTGGTCGCGCTGGCCCAGGACGCCGGCCTGTCAGCGGCCATGGCGATGACGCAGGCGATGCACGCAAGCGTCGATGAGATCGGCCGTGTGGCATCCGCACACTCGTGGGATATCGATTACGCGAAAGGCGGCACCGTGGTGGCCGCTCGCACTCTCGCACAGTGGTCGGCCATGCAGCAGCGCGATGCGCACCTGCGCGAGCTGGGCATCGACTCCGGCGAAGAACTCCTAGATGCCGCGAGCACCCGGCGAATGATGAACGCCACCGCGGTACTCGGCGGTGTCTTCACCCCGAACTGTGCCGCCATCCAACCGGCGAAGCTGGTTCGCCACCTCGCCCGCCATGTGGTCGAACGCGGAGTCGAACTTTTCGAGCACAGCCCCGCCCTGGCAGTCGAACCGGGTGTCGTGCGCACTCCGGGCGGGAATATCCGCGCGCGCTACGTGATCCGGGCAACCGAGGGGTACACCGCGGAGATCCCTGGGCAACGACGCACCCTGCTGCCCTTCTACTCGCTGATGGTCGCTACCGAACCGCTGCCCGAGGAGACCTGGGAGCAGATCGGACTGGCCGATCGGCCCACCTTCTCCGACGGCCGGCACATGGTCATCTACGGTCAGCGCACCGACGACGGCCGTCTGGCCTTCGGCGGGCGCGGCGCTCCCTACTCGTTCGGATCCAAGGTTGCCGTCGGCACCGAACTCGACGCGCGCATGCACCGACAACTCCAAGCCACCCTGATCGACCTCTTCCCGGTGCTTCGAGGTCACACCTTCACCCACGGCTGGGGTGGCGTGCTGGGCATCGCGCGAGACTGGTGGGCATCCGTCGGCTTGGATCCAGTGACCGGCCTGGGCTGGGCCGGTGGTTACGTGGGGGATGGTGTGAGCACCTCGAACCTCGCAGGACGCACCGTCGCGGCGCTCATAACGCGGCCCCTCGCAGGACGCACCGAGGACCCGCTCCTGGCCCTCCCCTGGGTCGATCACCGATCCCGAGCGTGGGAGGTCGAACCGCTGCGCTGGGCGGCCACCACCATCGGGCTCACCGCGACCCAGGCCGTGGATGCCATCGAGACTCGCACCGGCAAGCCGTCCGTACTCGGACGGCTCGTCGGAGCCCTCACCGGCCATTAGCCTTCAACCAACGAACAGGAGATCGCGATGCATCCACTCGAATTGATCGCCTTCGATGAACTGCTCAGCGAAGAAGAGCGAAGCATCCGAGATGTCACGCGTTCGATCGTCGACGACGTCGTCCGCCCCAAGGTCGCCCATTGGTGGGAGGAAGGCGAGGTGCCCGCTCGGGAGTTGATGGCCGCCTTCGGTGCTGCCGGGTTGCTGGGCATGCATCTGGAGGGTTACGGCTGTGCCGGGACCTCGGCTACGGCGTATGGCCTCGCCGCCATGGAACTCGAGGCGGGCGATTCGGGAATCCGGTCGATGGTGAGCGTCCAAGGATCCCTTGCGATGTACGCGATCCATCGGTTCGGTAGCGATGAGCAACGCGAGCGGTGGCTGCCGGATATGGCACGCGGTGCAGCGATCGGATGCTTCGGACTCACGGAGGCCGACGCGGGCTCGAACCCAGCATCGATGTTGACCAGGGCGCGCAAGGACGGCGGCGACTGGGTGATGAACGGCAGCAAGATGTGGATCACCAACGGCTCGGTAGCCGACGTAGCCATCGTCTGGGCGCAGACCGACGATGGCATCCGCGGATTCGTGGTTCCCACCGACACTCCCGGCTTCCAGGCGAACGTGGTTCACCACAAAGTTTCCCTTCGCGCATCGGTCACCAGCGAATTGGTATTCCGCGACATGCGCCTGCCCGCCGACGCGGTCCTGCCGAACGTAGCCGGGTTGAAGGGCCCGCTTAGCTGTCTGAACGAGGCCCGCTTCGGCATCGCCTTCGGCACCATGGGCGCTGCTCGCGAATGCCTCGAGACGGCGCTGCGGTATTCAATCGAGCGCGAGCAGTTCGATAAGCCCATCGGCGCCTTCCAACTCACCCAAAAGAAGCTCGTGGACATGACGCTCGAACTCGACAAGGGTCTGCTGCTCGCCGTCCAACTCGGCAGATTGAAGGACGCCGGCAAGATCACACCGGAGCAGATCAGCGTGGGCAAGCTCAACAACGCCCGCGAGGCCCTTGCCATCGCCCGCGAGTGCCGGTCCATCCTCGGCGGCAACGGCATCACGTTGGAATATCCGGTGATCCGGCACATGAACAATCTGGAGTCGGTCTTCACCTACGAGGGCACGAACGAGATGCACACCCTGGTGGTCGGCCAGGCCCTTACCGGGATCCCTGCCTTCCGGTGATCGAGCCGGCGCCCACTACGAGCGCAGGATCTCGGCGATCGTCTCGAGTACCGCAGGATCCTCGATCGTGCTGGGTACCGGCTCGTCCCGCCCAGCCGCTATGCCCCGCATGGTGCGTCTGAGGATCTTCCCCGAGCGCGTCTTGGGCAGTGCCGGGACGATCACGACTTCCTTGAAGGCTGCCACCGGGCCGATCTGTTCGCGCACCGACTGAACGATCTGGGACTGCAGCTCGGCTGGGTCGATAGTCATTCCTGCCTTCAACACCACGAATGCTCGCGGAATCTGGCCCTTGAGGTCGTCGTGCACGCCGATCACCGCACACTCGGCAACCGCAGGATGCGCAGCCACCACCGCTTCCATGGATCCGGTCGATAGACGATGTCCGGCCACGTTGATGACGTCGTCGGTTCGGCCCATGACGAACAGGTAGCCGTCGTCGTCGAAGTAGCCCCCGTCCCCGCTCGTGTAGAAATCCCGGTGTTGGCTGAGGTAGGACGCGATGTATCTCTCATCATCGCCCCACAAGGTGGGCAAAGTACCCGGTGGCAACGGCAGCTTGATGGCGATATCCCCTTCGCCCCCCTGTGCAACTTCATTGCTGGACGGATCGAGGATGCGGACGTCGTAACCGGGCACCGGGAAACTCGGCGACCCGGCCCTGATGGGCAGGGATTCGAGCCCACGCAGGTTCGCCGCAATTGGCCAACCCGTCTCGGTCTGCCACCAGTTGTCGATGATCGGTACCTTCAAGTGACCGCTGGCCCATTCGTAGGTATCGGGATCCAAGCGCTCTCCGGCGAAGAAGAAGGCCTCCAAGGATGAAGTGTCGAAACGAGCGAGGTGCTCGGCGTTCGGGTCTTCCTTCTTGATGGCCCGAATGGCGGTCGGTGCGGTGAAGACGGCCTTGACCCCATGCTGTTCGATGAGGCGCCAGAATGCGCCGGCATCGGGAGTACCCACGGGCTTGCCCTCGTACAGCACCGTGGTGGCGCCGCTGATGAGCGGTGCGTAAACGATGTAGGAGTGACCCACCACCCATCCCACGTCTGACGCCGACCACCACACATCGCCGGGCTTCATTCCGTAGACGTTCGCGAACGACCAAGCCATCGCGACGGCATGTCCGCCGTTATCGCGAACGATGCCCTTGGGCTTCCCTGTGGTACCCGACGTGTAGAGGATGTAGAGCGGATCTGTCGCAGCGACCCAGACGGGATCGATCGGCTCAGCCGCGGACATGACACTGTGCCAATCGAGATCACGCTCACCCATCGTGGCCAACACCTGCGGACGCTGGAAGACCACCACGTACTCGGGTTGGTGGTCACTCATCTCGATCGCTGCATCGACCAGGGGTTTGTACTCGATGGTTCGGGTGGGCTCTATTCCACAGCTCGCGGTGACGATCACACGCGGCTTCGCATCATCGATGCGTGCACTCAACTCCGCCGGGGCGAAACCGCCGAACACGACCGAATGGATCGCACCGATGCGCGCGCAGGCGAGCATCGCAACAACGGTCTGGGGAATCATCGGCATGTAGATGACGACTCGATCCCCCTTGGT
>CAZQRR010000063.1:0-9620 GCA_964595675.1 uncultured Rubrivirga sp.
TGCAAGCGAAGCGCACGCGATCGATCGGATAGCGGCGCACCTGAGCGCCCGGTTGCAGCAAGAGCAACTCGAGCCCTTGTTGATCGACATGGAGATCCCGCTCGCGGGACTCCTCGCGCGCATGGAGTACTCCGGCATCGCGGTCGATCAAGCCCGATTGCGCGAACTATCCGAGCAATTCGGTGAGCAGATGCGTGCCGCCGAGCAGGAGGCGCACCGCATCGTCGGCGAGCAGTTCAACCTCGGGTCGCCGAAGCAATTGCAAGAGATCTTGTTCGTCCAACGAGGTCTACCCAAGACGAAGAAGATCAAGACCGGCTACACGACGGACGCCGAAGCACTGCAGAACCTCTTCGCCTCGACGGGTGACCCAGTCGTGGAGCAATTACTGGCATGGCGGGATGTGTCCAAACTCCGGCAGACGGTCGATGGGCTGTTGCCGCTCGCCGATGAGAGCGGGCGCATCCACACCACGTTCAAGCAGACGGCAGCTGCCACCGGTCGGTTGTCGTCGTCGGATCCGAATCTGCAAAACATCCCGATCCGTACCGAAGCGGGGCGCCAGATCCGTGCGTGCTTCGTGGTGGGCGATGGCTATGAGTCCTTGATGACCGCGGACTACAGCCAGATCGAGATGCGCATCATGGCGCACGCATCCGGTGATGAAGGCTTGATAGAAGCGTTCTCCGAAGGCGAGGACCTGCACAGTTCGGTTGCCGCGAAGGTCTTCGGGGTCGAGGAATCCGACGTTGATCCGGAGATGCGTCGCCGCATCAAGGCGATGAGCTACGGCCTTGCATACGGACTGTCCGCCTACGGGCTGTCGCAGCAACTGCGCATTAGTCCCGCGGAAGCTCAGGGCCTGATGGATGAGTACTTCACCCGCTTCGGTGGCGTGCGCGACTACCTGGCCGGGATTGTCGAGGAGGCACGCCGAGTCGGCTACACCCAGACGATGCTGGGCCGTCGGCGCTACCTGCCGGACCTGAATCATGACAATCGCCAACGTCGGGAGATGGCCGAACGCATGGCACTGAATGCGCCCATCCAGGGAACCGCAGCCGACATCGTGAAGGTGGCCATGTTGAAGGTGCACCGGGCTTTCGTGGATGGCGGCCTTGCCAGCCGGCTTCTGCTGCAGGTGCACGATGAACTCGTCGTGGAAGTGGCGCGGGGGGAGTCCTCCCAGGTCGAGGCCATCTTGCGCCAGGAGATGGCGGGGGCCGCTGACCTCCGGGTTCCCCTCGACGTCTCGGTCGGGGTAGGCGCGAACTGGCAGGAAGCCGGTCATTAACTCGGCCGACCCGCGGTAGGGGAGTCAGGAAGGCTCCCGTACCCTTGGGGGGCCCAGCAACCGCTGGATACGACCACGACGCATCGGATTCCCCACTACATGACTGTTCCTACGACCTCCGCCCCTTCTGCTGCTCCGGCCCAGGTGGCCGTCAACGACATCGGCTCGGCCGATGATTTCCTCGCCGCAATCGACGCGACCATCAAGTACTTCAACGACGGCGACATCGTCGAAGGCACCATCGTCAAGGTGGACCGCGACGAAGTCCTTCTCGATATCGGCTACAAGACCGAGGGCGTTATCCCGTCCCGCGAGTTGTCCATCAAGCACGACGTCGATCCCAGCGAGGTCGTGGGAGTCGGTGATTCGGTCGAGGCCCTAGTTCTCCAGAAGGAGGACAAGGAAGGGCGCCTGATCTTGTCCAAGAAGCGCGCGCAGTACGAGCGTGCCTGGGGAACCATCGAGAAGGTCAAGGACGAGGACGGCGTGGTCGAAGGCCAGGTCATCGAGGTCGTCAAGGGCGGACTCATCTTGGACATCGGGTTGCGCGGCTTCCTGCCGGCGTCGCTCGTGGAGATGCGCCGCGTGCGCGATCTGCAGCCCTACGTGGGCAAGACCCTCGAGGCGAAGATCATCGAACTCGACAAGAACCGCAACAACGTGGTGTTGTCCCGGCGCGCCTGGCTCGAGCAGACGCAGTCCGAGGTCCGCCAGACCTTCTTGACCCAGTTGCAAAAGGGGCAGATCCGCTCCGGTGTGGTTTCGAGCATCGTCAACTTCGGCGCTTTCGTCGATCTCGGTGGCGTAGACGGCCTGGTTCACGTCTCTGAACTGTCGTGGAAGCACATCGACCACCCGTCCGAGGTAGTCGAGGTGGGCCAGGAGGTCACCGTCGAGGTGCTCGACGTGGACATGGATCGCGAGCGCGTTTCGCTGTCCTTGAAGGCAACCCAGGAAGATCCGTGGCAGCACTTCGCGCGAACGCACCAGCTGAACCAGGTCGTGTCCGGCAAGGTCACCAAGTTGGTGCCATTCGGTGCATTCGTGCGCGTTGACGAGGGCATCGAGGGATTGGTGCACATTTCCGAGCTCGCCGAGCGGCACATCGAACTGCCCGAGCAGATCGTGCAGGTGGGCGACGAACTCTTCGTCAAGGTCATCGACATCGACCTCGAGCGTCGACGTATCTCGCTGTCGCTCAAGCAGGCCAACGATTCGGGCGATACCCAGGGTTCGGAGGAGTTCGATCCGTATCTGTACGGCATGGCCCCAGCGTTCGACGAAGCTGGCAACTACATCGGTCCGGACGGCTTCGATCCGGAGACCGGCGAATGGAAGGCCGGCTTCGAGGATCAGCGCGCGGCGTGGGAGCAGGAGTACGCCGACGCTCACGCCCGTTGGGAAGCGCACCGCAAGCAGATGTCCGAAGCCCAGGAAGCCGATCAGGCGGCCGCGGTGGAGACCGGTGAGGCGACGAGCTATTCGTCCGAGTCCGCCGAGGCCGAAGGCTCCCTTGCGTCGGATGAGGCGCTTCAGGCGTTGCGCGACAAGCTGACCAACGAGTAGCCACCAGGTGCGCATCGGGCTGACCGGAGGAATCGGCTCGGGTAAGTCCACTGTTGCCACGATGCTGGCCCGCAACGGCGCCGTCGTGGTCGATGCCGATCAACTGGCTCGAGTGATCGTGGAGCCGGGTTCCCCGGTGCTCGCTCGGTTGGCAGAGGAATTCGGTGCCGACATCGTCGCGTCCGACGGTTCGTTGAATCGTGGATTGCTGGCCGAACGGGCATTCGTCGACGAACGCAAGACTCGTCACCTGAACGAGATCACGCATCCGGCCATCCGCGAACTCGCCGAGTCCGAACTGCAGCGCGGTGAAGCCTCGGGGGCCGTCGTCGTGTACGAGATGCCGCTGCTGGTGGAGACCGGACAGTTGTCGCTGGTGGACATCGTGGTCGTGGTGGACGTCCCCGAGGATGTCCAGGTGCAGCGCGCCGTGGCCCGCGGCCTTGCGGAAGAGGACGTCCGCCAGCGGATGACTCGTCAAGCTTCCAGGCAGCGCCGGCTCGAAGCGGCCGACCACGTAATCGACAACTCCGGTGGACTCGAGAACACGCAGGCACAGGTCGACTCGCTGTGGGCGTCTTGGATGAAGACATGACGCGGCCGGTCACCGATCTGCAGCGCACTGTTGCACCGTTCGAGGTCATCTCCGATTTCGAACCGTCGGGGGATCAGCCACAAGCGATCGAGGAACTAGCTCGTCGTATCGAATCCGGTGAACAGCATGCGGTTCTGCTCGGGGCGACAGGCACCGGGAAATCCGCGACCACTGCGTGGCTGGTGGAGCGCCTGCAACGGCCGACCTTGGTCATGGCGCCGAACAAGACACTGGCTGCACAGTTGGCTACCGAGTTCCGTGAGCTACTCCCGAACAACGCTGTGGAGTATTTCGTCTCCTATTACGACTACTACCAACCCGAGGCCTACGTTCCACAAACCGACACCTACATCGAGAAGGACTCCTCGATCAACGAGGAAGTCGAGCGGCTGCGGCACTCGGCCACCAACTCACTGCTGACCCGGCGAGACGTCCTGGTGGTGGCGTCCGTGTCGGCGATCTATGGTTTGGGAACCCCGCAGGAGTACGTGGATCGAATGGTGCGGCTGAGGGTGGGGGAGGAACTAGAGCGAGACGCACTACTGCGCCGATTCGTGGATATCCAGTACTCACGCAACGACATCTCGTTCGATCGGGGCACCTTCCGGGTGCGAGGGGACACCATCGAAGTCTTCCCCATGTACGAGGAGCATCCGGTGCGCATCGAGATGTTCGGAGACGAAATCGAACGACTCATGACGCTGCACCCGGTGACGGGGGAAATCCTGACCGAGGACCAGGAGATGTACATCTTCCCTGCGTCGCACTACGTGGCTGGCCCGGAACGGATGGAGCGCGCCATCGAGGGTATTGAAACCGAACTGCAGAGCCGTCTTGCCGAACTCGAATCCCAGGGCAAGTTACTCGAAGCGCAGCGTTTGCGAATGCGCACCACCTACGACATCGAGATGATGCGACAGGTCGGCACCTGTTCGGGCATCGAAAACTATTCGCGCCACATCGACGGTCGTCCGGGGGGCTCTGCACCCAACTGCCTACTGGATTACTTTCCTGAGGATTTCCTGTTGGTGATCGACGAGTCGCACGTGACCGTGCCCCAGATCGGTGCGATGTACGAAGGCGACATGTCGCGTAAGCGGACCCTGGTGGAGCACGGGTTCCGGTTGCCATCGGCACTGGACAATCGCCCGCTGAAGTGGGATGAGTTCAACGAGCGCATCGGCCAAGCCGTGTACCTGTCCGCTACACCCGGTCCGTATGAGCTGGGCAAGGTGGAAGGCGATGTGGTCGAACAGGTCATCAGGCCCACCGGTCTGGTCGATCCGGAGATCGTGGTGAAACCAACCGAGGGACAGATAGATGACCTCATGTACGAGGTCAGGACCCGTGCCGAGCGCGGAGAGCGCTCCTTGGTTACCACGCTTACCAAGCGCATGGCTGAGGATCTGACGGACTATCTGGCCGAGCATGGGATCCGCGTCCAGTACCTGCACTCGGAGGTGGACACGCTGCGCCGGGTGGAGCTCCTACGGGAATTGCGCGCGGGCGTCTTCGATGTGCTGGTTGGCATCAACCTGCTGCGCGAAGGTCTCGACCTTCCCGAGGTCTCCCTGGTGGCGATTCTCGATGCGGACAAGGAGGGGTTCTTGCGCTCGGAAACCTCCCTTATCCAGACCATCGGCCGGGCTGCGCGAAACGTCTCAGGTCAGGTACACATGTACGCCGACACCATCACCCCCTCGATGCGTCAGGCGATCGATGAGACGAACAGGCGTCGCGCCAAGCAAGTGGCCTACAACACCGAGCGGGGCATCGACCCCCAACCGCTTCGCAAACGAATCGCGGACATCACCGATCTCCTGGTCCGCGAGGAGGCCGATACCCAGGCGCTGATCGGGCCGGCATCGACGTCGATCCCGACCCCGGTCCGTCGCACGGCGTCGATGGCCGAAGGGGAACTGGTCAGCTTGATCGAGCAACTGACCAGCCAGATGCACCAGGCAGCAGCCGACCTGCAGTTCGAATTGGCGGCCCGGATTCGCGATGAGATGCGTGAATTGAAGTCCGAATTACGCTCGATGCGCGAGGCTACGGCTTAGCATTCGCTCCGCGAGGCTACGGCTTAGCATTCGCCGCGCATGCGCACCCGCGGATGGCGACCCTGTCGAAAATCGAGAAAGCGGGACTCGTGGACGTTCCACTCTCATTGTGGGCCATCACGCTCGGTGGCATCGCTTTGCTGATCGTCATGGACTTCGTGACCGTGAGCCGTAAGCCGCACGATGTGATGTTCAAGGAAGCGGTTCTGTGGAGCGTCTTCTACATCGGGGTGGCGATCGCTTTCGGGGTGTGGGTATGGAGTAGTGCCGGTTCGGCCTTCGGCACGCAGTACTTCACCGCCTACCTGGTCGAGAAGTCGCTGAGCGTGGACAACCTCTTCGTTTTCATCATCATCTTGACGCAGTTCAGAACGCCCTCCAACCTGCATCAGCGTGTGCTTCTCGTGGGTGTGGTGCTGGCGCTGTTCATGCGGGCGATTTTCATCGCCATTGGGGCTGCGGCGATATCCGTCTTCGCCTTCACCTTCGTGCTCTTCGGCGCGCTTTTGCTGTGGACCGGTGTGCAATTGATGCGGCACCGGAACGAAGACCCCGATCCCATGGACAACATCATCATCCGCAACGTCCGGCGGCGATTCCGTTTCTCCGACGACTACGACGGCACAAAGTTGTTCACCCGCATCGACGGAGTCAAGGTCGCCACCCCGCTGCTCTTGGTGATGGTGGCCATCGGTGGCACGGACCTGCTGTTCGCCTTGGATTCCATTCCCGCAACGTTCGGCGTGACCCAGGAGCCGTATCTGGTCTTCGCCGCCAATGCCTTCGCCTTGCTCGGCCTACGTGCGTTGTACTTCCTACTCAAGGGTCTGCTGGACAAGCTCATCTATCTGTCCACGGGCCTGTCGGTGATCTTGATCTTCATCGGCGTGAAGCTCATCCTCACTTATTTCCATGAGGTGTTCCCCGACACGGTGCCCAAGATCGAGACGGCGTGGAGTCTGGCGTTCATTGCGGTGGTTCTGATCGTGGTGGCCGTTGCCTCGTGGATCAAGACGCGGAAGGACCCGACGGCGGTTGCGCATGCTGGGCGTCTGACCGATCCTCCGCAAGATCGCGGCGAGACGTGAGGCCTGCGTCGGCCAACTGCTGCCGCAGGGCCGCCACCTCCTTCGTAAGGGCGAGGATCTGGGCACGAACTTCCCCTTGACCCTGAAGCGCCTGGCCACTCAGACGCGAGATGACGGAGGACGCGAGTGAAGCGCCGACCAGGCCCAGGAGCGAGATGCCGACGACCATGACTCCCGCGGCGATGATCCTGCCGTCGGTGGTGACGGGGTAGTACTCGCCGTACCCCACGGTGGACATCGTCACGATCGACCACCACAGGGCGTCGGGGAATGTCTCGATCTTGGCTCCTGGCGCGCCGCGCTCTGCGTTGAGAACGGCTAGGGAGCTGAGGTACATCACGAAGATGACCGCGATGACCACGGCGGTTGCTGTGCGCCCGAAGTGCAGACGGGCGCCACGGCTGAGCAACCACTGCCCAGCGGTCAGGACCCGAAGCACCCGCAGAACACGGAACGCTGGAATGGCCACGGCGATGACATCGACAGGGTGATGGACCAGGTAGGCGATCGACCGGGGGGCGAGGAACGCGCGGATCGCCAGATCGGCGATGAAGACGATCCAGATCACGCTCATGCCCGTATTGAGCAGTGACCGGGTAGTTCCGGCGAGATCGGTGTCCAGCACGTAGAAGGAGTAGAGGATCAAGTAGATGATCGACAAGATCACCATCGACCATGCGGTCTTGTTCTCGTAGGCGGTCAATCGCTGGGTGGCCCGCACCTGTTTGGGGTTGTCCGGATCTGGATGCTGGTGGGTGAACACGGTCCAGACACGGTCCATGAACGTTGCGTTGGTATCCGCGGACTGAGGGTCGGGCGATCCGCTAGGCGCACTTTCACCAGCCACGTTCGCGCCATTCGTCGAGGTGGGGGCGCTCGTTCCCCACGATGGTGTCGTCGCCGTGCCCGGGGTAGACCCAGGTTTCGTCGTCGTATCGGTCGAAGATCTTGGAGACGACACCGTCGTAGAGAGAGTCGAAGTCGCCTGCGGACCACGTGCGGCCCACACCGCCGGGGAATAGGCAGTCGCCGGTGAACAGGTGGTTGTGGCCGGCGGGGTCGTCATAGCCCAGAACGAGGGATCCGGGAGTGTGCCCGACGAGGTGGATGGTCGAAAGCGCGCACTGACCGAAGACGATGACCTCGCCTTCACGGACTGGGTGATCCACGGCGACGTCGATGCCCGGAACGTCGTCGGCATGCGCGTAGACCGGGGCGCCCGTTCGCCTCTGCACCTCGGCCAAGGCACCCCAGTGGTCGGCATGCCGGTGGGTCGTGATGATCGAGGTCAGCCCGTCGGCGCCCACCATGTCCATGATCCGGTCCGGCTCCGCAGCGGCGTCGATGAGCACCTGGGCCCCCGTAGCGGCACATCGCAGCAGGTAGGAGTTGTTGTCCATCGGACCCACGGCCAACTTGGTGATGGTCAACCGCTGGAGTTCGCGAACCCCCGCAGGACCGCCTACGCTGACGTGTCCGGAGTACATGACCGGCACGATAGCGAGGCTAGTCAATGGAAGGGGCGACTGTGGTCGGGGACCAGTTGGTCGTCCGGGGTGCGCGGGAGCACAACCTCAAGGACGTTTCCCTGGAGTTGCCTCGCGATGCCCTCATCGTCTTCACCGGTCTCTCAGGATCGGGCAAGTCCTCGCTGGCATTCGACACGATATTCGCCGAGGGGCAGCGCCGGTACGTGGAGAGCCTGTCCGCATACGCGCGTCAGTTCCTTGGCCAGATGGACAAGCCGGATGTGGACTTCATCGAGGGGCTCTCGCCTGCTGTGTCCATCGACCAGAAGTCCACCTCGCGCAATCCGCGCTCCACGGTCGGAACGATCACGGAGGTTTACGACTACCTACGTCTGTTGTACGCACGAATCGGCAAGCCGCATTGCCCTGAATGCGGTGATCCGATCAGTCGGCAGACCCCACAGCAGATCGTGGATCAGGTGCTCGAGCTCCCCGCCAAGACGAAGTTCCAAGTTCTCGCGCCACTCGTGCGCGAGCGAAAGGGCGAGTACGGCGAGCTCTTCCGTCAACTGCAGACGCAGGGCTTCTCCCGGGTTCGGGTGGATGGCGTGGTGTACGGACTGGAGGACGTGCCCCGCCTGAAGAAGCAGGAGAAGCACACGGTCGAAGTGGTCGTGGACCGATTGACGGTCAACCCCGATTCGCGGCGCCGCCTGACCGACAGCGTTGAGACTGCGTTGGGCATGGGACACGGCTACGTTGTCTTGGACTTCGTGGACAAGGACGAATCCGACCCCGAGCGCGAACGCATCTACTCCGAGCACCTCGCGTGCCCGCGCGACGGATTGTCATTCGAAGAACTCGAGCCACGATCGTTCTCGTTCAACTCACCCTTCGGTGCGTGTCCGGAGTGTTCGGGCCTTGGAACAACACGCGAAGTCGATGACGAACTCGTGGTGCCCGATCCGGATCTGAGCCTGGCGGAAGGAGCGATTTCGCCCTGGTCGCGCGGCACCGTGTCCGGATACTTCTCGCGGTTGCTGGAGGCGATCGCCGAGGAACTCGAGGTCGACGTCGACACCCCATGGCGCAAACTGCCTGCGAAAGCGCGAAAGACGATCCTGAACGGCTATGCCGGTCAGATCCACGTGCAGTACCGCAACCGCTACGGACGCCGGCGCTCGTACTACACCGAGTACGAGGGCGTCGTTCCCTACGTGAAGCGTCGGCACGCCGAAGCGGAGACGGATGCGTCCCGGGAGCGCTTCGAGGGATACATGCGTGAAGTGCCCTGTCTTGCCTGCTCGGGCTCGCGCCTCAAACCGCTTTCCTTGGCCGTGACGATCGCCAGCCGCTCCATCGCTGATGTTGCTGCGCTTCCCATCGGGGAGGCGGCTGACGTGCTACGCGAGCTCACGCTCTCTGAACGAGACGCCGCCATCGCTTCGAGGGTGTTGAAGGAGGTCAACGAGCGTCTGCAGTTCCTGGTGGACGTCGGCTTGCACTATCTGTCATTGGATCGGGCCGCGGGAACCCTGGCGGGTGGGG